>JAZRMS010000295.1:0-1732 GCA_045647825.1 Christensenellaceae bacterium | reverse complement strand
TTTATCAAAAACTCGAAAAAGAATTAAAAGTAGTTTTAACTAGAATAAGAAAACACCCAACTCTCGTTTGCTACTGTGGCGATAACGAGTGTGATTTGGGTATGTTCTTCAACGGCATCAATCCGTCGTTTTACAAGGTAACGAGAGATTATTTGCCAACTATATTATTTAGGTTTGACCCGTTTAGAAGATTTATTCCGTCTTCGCCGTTCTTTGCAGGCAAAGCGCTTAGAGAAAGAGATGAGCAGGCGCTAGCGGAAAATCATTTGTGGGGACCAAGAAACAACTTTAAGAGTAAATTCTATCTTGAAAATAAAAACGTGTTTATAAGCGAAATAGGCTATCACGGTTGTTCATCGGTCGAGAGCATAGAGAAATTTATACCAGACCAGTCGCTTTGGCATTGGGAAAACGACGATTGGATGGTTCATCAAACCGTGCCTGGTGGTGGCTGGACGCATGAGTGGAATAGAATTAAGCTTATGGCTTACCAAGTTAGAGAACTTTTTGGATTTATTCCAGATAACTTGCAAGAGTTTGCAATCTGTTCGCAAATTTCTCAAGCAGAAGCGTTAAAATTCTTCGTGGAGTTTACAAGGCTTAAAAAATGGGAAAAGAGCGGAATTCTTTGGTGGAATATGTTAGACTGTTGGCCACAGTTTTCCGATGCAGTAGTCGACTATTATTTCGACAAAAAACTTGCCTACTATTATCTTAAAAACGTTCAAAAGGACCTTTGCCTTATGATAGAAGACCCAACCGAGTGGAATGCTCGTTTAGTGCTTGGAAACGACGGAAATTCGACTTATAGCGGGACTTATACTGTAATAGACGGTCTTTCAAATGAAAAAATTTATCAAGGAAACTTCTGTAGCAAGGCAAACCAAAACGAGATTTTGGCAGATATTCCGTTGTCAAAGAATATAACTAAATATTTTATTTTGGTGGCAGAGGCAAATGGAAAACGCTACGTAAATCATTATATAAATTACGGTGGCGCGCTTAAAAAGGAAGAATACCTTGCGTTTATGAAAAACTACGCAAAATATACAGAGATAAAGGTGTTTGATGAGAAATAAAAAAATAGCGTTTGTCGGAAGTATGATAGTCGATTTAGTAAAGACTATTGATTTATGGCCAGACAAAGGTATGCTAGTTACTATTGGTGGAACAGAACGCGCCGTTGGTGGCTTGGTTTGTAACACGGCAGTAGATATAAAAACTATGGATGAAAGTCTTGAAGTTAAAGCGTTCGGCAAGGTTGGCAAGGATGAATACGGCGACTGGGCTTTAGACTTTTTAAATAGCAAAGGTGTTGACGTATCTTCAGTAAAAAGAAGTGAAAGTAAAGATACTGCTTACACAGACGTAATGACGCTTGAAGGTAGTGGAGAGAGAACTTTCTTTCACTATAGGGGCGCAAATGCAGAGTTTACAATCGACGACGTTGACTTAGAAAGCTTAGATTGCGATATTTTGCATTTAGGTTATTTGCTCGCACTAGACGGTATCGATGCAAAAGATGAAGAATACGGCACAAAGTCTGCAAGGTTATTGCACGACGCTCAGCAAAAGGGAATAAAAACGTGCATTGACGTTGTAAGTGACCAAAACGGAAGATTTTTAGAAAAGGTTGCACCAGTTTTAAAGTATTGCGACTATATCGTTATTAACGAAATAGAAGGCGGTATGCTTTGTGATATTCCACCTAGAAAGGAAAACGGCGAACTCT
>JAZRMS010000294.1:0-4629 GCA_045647825.1 Christensenellaceae bacterium | reverse complement strand
TCGGCGTGATATTTTGCTAACGCAAAGTGATATTTTCACTTGTAGTGAAAGTTAGGCAAATATAATATAACTTTGACCACAGGTCAAAATAAAACTGCTTACGCAGTTGGCGTTCGCTTAGCTCGGCTAAACTGTTTACTGCGTAAACAATATCACTTTTAGCCACAAGGCTAAAAATATAACTTAAATCTTTAATTTTTGTGGATAAGAAAAGCCCACCATATTTCGCTTTTTGCGAAGTATAGTGGGCTACACTTTTATTTTGAATTAATATCCCTATGGCTATTGCGGTTTTTCCGTGGTGCTTTTCCTTTTATCTAAAATTATATTTATCTTTCAATTCACTTAAAAATTCTATACTTTCAAACAGTTCCTTTTCGCTCTCAAAGTCGCTTTTATAAGCTTCTATGAGCATTGAGCCATCAAATCCAACGTCTTTAAGTCTACTGAACAACTCATTAAAATCAGTCAAGCCTTTCCCTGGCAAACACATCTTTCCGTCCTCTTTAACGTCAGACAAATGAACGGTAACAAGGTCGTTTCCCATTTCGGTTAAATAGTCGCCGTAAAAAATCCCGCTTTGCCTTGCTTGTTTTATATCAAGCGTGCCTTTTAATCCTTTCGTGCGCTTTTTAATCTCGCTAAAAAACCCGATATAGTTATAGTATCCCCAATGCACGTTTTCATACGTTAGTTGTATTCCGTATTCACTTATAACGTCTATAATATTTTGGGTTATTTCACCCACTCTGTCATAATTTATGACTAACGGGGTTTTCTTAAATCTTGCGCCACCGTGGAAAGTATAATATTTTGCACCCACTTCTTTCGCGCAATCCATAGCGCCTTTTAATATCTCAAAAGAATCATTTTTTGCGCGCTCGTTAACACTATATAGTTGTGGTTCAAACTGGGTGGTTAAAACGTGCGCAGAATGCACTTCCGTTTGACCTTTACGCCCCTTTAGAAGCGCGCCAAAGCCTTTATTGTACTCACAATAACTCTCCAAAAAAACTTCTGCAGTTTCTATTTTATTATCGCTTAAAAACTTTAGCGCGTCTTCGGTATTGTATCTACCAAAGAGCGACGCAGTTGATATTCCTATTTTCATAATTTTATCAAGTTTTGTCGAATTTTATCGTTTGGTGTCGTTTTTTATCACACGTTAAGCCTTTTCAAAGACAAATTCGCCGTCTACTGCCCTAACGATAACGGTTGAATTTTCTCTCAAGTTACCACGCAAAATTTCTTCGCTAAGTCTATCTTCAATTTGGCGTTGCAACACGCGCTTTAACGGTCTTGCGCCATAATTGTCGTCGTATCCCTTTTCTACTATCAAGTCCATTGCTTGTGGTGTAATTTGCATAGTAACGTCTAAAAGTGCTAGTCTTCTTCTTAAATTTGATAAAAGAATTTCGGCTATCTTGCCCGTTTCTTCTTTTCTCAATTTGTGGAACACAATTATATCGTCAATTCTGTTCAAGAATTCAGGCTTAAATTTACCCCTTAACGCTTCCATATATCTATCGCACATTCCGTCGTATTCGGCTTGTGAGTTAGAGCCTGCAAAACCTAGCGTTGCCTTGTGTTGTATTTCACTTGCACCTACGTTAGAAGTCATTATGATTATGCAGTTTTTAAAGCTTACCGTTCTACCCTTGCTGTCAGTCAATCTTCCGTCGTCAAGTAGCTGTAGCATAATGTTAAAGACGTCTGGGTGCGCTTTTTCAATCTCATCAAAAAGCACTACTGAATAAGGTTTTCTTCTCACCTTTTCGGTTAGTTGCCCTGCTTCGTCAAACCCTACGTATCCCGGAGGCGCGCCAACAAGTTTAGATACCGAATGCTTTTCCATATACTCACTCATATCTACTCTTATTATATTATCTTCACTTCCAAACACCGTTTCTGCAAGTGCTTTTGAAAGTTCGGTTTTACCAACGCCCGTTGGACCTACGAAAATAAACGAACCGATAGGTCTGTTAGGGTCTTTTAATCCTGCTCTAGCCCTTCTTATCGCGTCAGAAACGGCTTTAACTGCCTCTGACTGACCTATAACTCTTTGATGCAACACTTCTTCTAAATCGAGTAATTTTTTAGACTCGGACTCGGTCAGTTTAACCACAGGAACACCCGTCCAGTTGCTAACGACCTTTGCAATATCGTCCGAAGTGAGCATTAACTTTTCTCTATCCCTAACGTTTTTGCTCGCTTGACTTCTTATTTCGTCTAATTCCTTGTTAACTCTTTCAATCTCTTTGTTAATGTTTAACGCGCGTTCCAAGTCATCTCTACGCTTTGCCTCGTTCTTTTGCGCAGTTAAGGTTGCAAGTTCCTTTTCTTTTTGCTTTGCTTCTACAGGGGAATTATAACTATCTAATCTTACTCTAGATGCAGCTTCATCAATCAAATCTATTGCTTTATCTGGTAAAAATCTGTCGGTTATATATCTATCAGAAAGTGAAACTGCAGATATAATCGCCTCATCTGGGATTATTACGCCGTGGTGTGATTCATATTTATCGCGAAGACCTTTAAGTATCTCCACAGTTTCTTCGGTGCTTGGTGCATCAACCATGATAGGCTGAAATCTTCTCTCTAACGCAGCGTCCTTTTCGATATATTTCCTATATTCATCTATGGTAGTTGCGCCTATCGTTTGAAGTTCCCCACGCGACAGCATAGGCTTTAATATATTCGCAGCATCCATATTTCCTTCGCCCGTGCTACCAGCACCAACGATGTTATGAATTTCATCAATAAACAATATTATGTTGCCCTTTTGCTTTACCGTTTCTATTGCGTTTTTAAGCCTTTCTTCAAAATCGCCACGATATCTTGCACCGGCAATCATTCCTGCTAGATCAAGCGAGAAAACCACTTTATCGATAAGTATTTCTGGAACGTTGCCCTTAACTATAGCTTGAGCAAGCCCTTCTACAACGGCGCTCTTACCAACACCTGGTTCACCTATTAAGACAGGGTTGTTTTTTGTTCTTCTAGACAAAATTTGTATAACTCTATCAATCTCGTTCTTTCTGCCGATAACAGGGTCTAGTTTTCCGTCAGACGCTTTCTTATTCAAGTTAACGCCAAACTTTGCTAATTCCCCAAGTTCGTCATCTCCACCCTTTTCGGTCTTTTTATAAGTGGTGTTTTTAGAACCAAGTGGCGAATAACTACTGCCGAAAACGCTATCAGTTTCGGTTTCTTCCTCTTCCACTTCATCTACTACGTTGCTTAATATGGACTTTGCTAGTTCTTCTGCCATATCGTCAACGTTAATATGGAACTGTTTTAATATAGCAACAGCCATGCAATCTTTATCTAACAAAACAGCCAAAAGCAAGTGTTCTGTTCCAACAAACCCTGCCTTTGCCTTTAAGGAAATATCGACAGCCATTTCAAAAAGCCTTTTGGTGCGTGCCGTGAACATATTCCCTGAAATTATAGTGTTTTTATCTACTACTTTTTGCAAATAATAATAGTATCTTTCGTTATCAACTTGCGCTTCTCTTAAAATAGATGCCGCTCTGCCGTCAGACACGTTTAGTAGCCCAAACAATATGTGTTCGCTACCTATATATCTTACGCCTAAACGTTTCACCACAGCCGTTGCCACGTTAATAACTTCGTTTACGTTGCGTGAAAAAGTATCGTAATACATATTTTACTCCTTTAACTTGTTTAGTTTGTTCCCCACAATTTCTGCACGGAATAAATCCCTGTGCATTGAATTTAATCTTCTTCCACTTTCTTCACATAAAACTGCAGGACGCACTTTTATTATAAGGTCGTCTAGTTGGTCAATGCCGTTTATATTTATGTAGCCTAGCATTGCACCTAGTTTTACGTTTGCCATATGCTCTAAAAATTCGCTGTAACTAAGAAGTACTGCGTTTGTCAAAACGCCAAACGACTTTTTGGCAACGTCCATTGTCTTTAACTCGTTTTTGACGTATAATTTTTTCATTTCCGTTCTTTCTGCATCACAAATGGCTTGAACGGTCTTTTCCACTTGATCTATTATTTCGTATTCACTTATTCCCAAAGTGACTTCGTTGCTTATTTGGTACATATACCCTTCGGCTTTACTACCCTCACCATAAAGTCCCCTAACGGTCAGTCCAAGCGCGCTTACTTCTTTTGCCAAAGCGCCTATCTTTTCACTTTCAGAAAGTGCTGGCAAAAACATCATAACAGATGCCCTTAAACCCGTTCCAAGGTTTGTTGGACAAGCAGTTAAATATCCAAAAGTATCGTCAAAGGCAATGTCTAAATTCTTTGCCAAATCGTCGTCAACTTTGCTTATTCGCTTATAAGCCTCCGTCAAACTCAAACCTTTCAAAAAACATTGCTCTCTAATAACGTCCTCTTCGTTTATCATTACAGATATAGTTTGATCGGTGTTTATAAGGGCAGCACCGCACTCTCTATTTTCTATTAGTGCATTGCTGATTAAATGGCGCTCTTTCATTGCCTCTAACTTCATTTCTGAAAGATTAGAAGTGAAAAACAAATCAAACGTGTCAGTTCTAACTAGCGCTCTATTTACTTTTTTAACAATTTCTTTTGCAACGGTTGGGTTTGAAACTCTAAAAGGATATTCTTTTAGATTTCTTGCAAGCC
>JAZRMS010000293.1:0-4552 GCA_045647825.1 Christensenellaceae bacterium | reverse complement strand
CCCCGTTATGATAACTAACGCACTTGGCATCGCTCTCTATGCAATGTTTATTGCCATTATAATTCCGCCATCCATCAAGCAAAAAGGCGTGTTTTTAGCCGTAGTACTTGGCGCTGGCGTGAGCGCAATTTTATATTACGTTAACATTTTTAGCGCAATCCCTTCTGGACTTTTGGTAATAATAAGCGCACTAATAACGGCTAGTATCGTTGCCTTGATTTTCCCAGTAAAAGAAGACAAGGAGGTGGAATAAAATGCCCCTACCTCTTGGTCAAATGGCTTTAATGATAATTGCAATGGCTGGTGTAACTTATCTTATAAGAATGATTCCTTTCGTTCTTTTTAAGAAAAAAATCACTTCACGCTATCTAAAAAGTTTGTTGTATTATCTACCTTACGCCGTGCTGTCAGCAATGACTTTCCCCTATATTTTCTATTCTACAGGTGATTTTTGGACGGCGCTTATCGGAACAGTCGTTGCAATAATAGCATCAATTTGCAAACAATCTTTGATAGTTGTTGCTATCCTTTCTTGTGTTGCTGTTTTATTATTCGGTCTAATTATCTAGTTTAAAAAAATAAAATCACCCCGACTTTTCGGGGTGATTTTTTATTTTAATTTCGCAAGTGTTTTACCTGCTTTTTTACCTATTAGCGAAAGAGCTTTGTTGTTATAATGTGGTCCGTGCTCTTTTGGGTTTAAGCACTTTTTCTTTAACGAAAGTTTTGAACAAATTTCAGTTAGCATAACAAAATCTTCATCTTCTTCTACTGCACGTTCTTGGGCGCGCATAATATTTTCGTCGTCAATCTTATTAGCGTTTGGTTTCCAAGGCGCGTATTCTGCAAAATACCCGACCTTGATAATGCCAAATTTATCAATTTTTAGGTCTTTTTTCAGATTGTTTTTTAACTCTTTTAACGCACTTAAATAACCTTCTTCGGTATTGTTGTTTAATGCGTCCGATTCGCCTTGTAGCCACACGAAATAAACCTTGCTAAGTTCGAAAAATTCTTTGACTTTTTTAATTCCCTTTTTAACTTTTTCAACAAGAAGATTATATCTTTCCGTGCCTTTTGCCCACTCTGCGATACAAGTGTTTCCTCTTGCACAATGAATTGCAACTACGCCCCCGTGCTTTTTAGAATATTGTTTACAAAAAGACGGAACAAGAGAGCCACAACCTTCGTGAGGCGAAAGTAAAAGCCCGTCACAAACGTCTTCACCCACAGGGTCTTTAAGCATAACCAACTCATCTGTCAAATATTTATATTCTAAAGATGCCTTTGAAACAGCTTTCCCCATTTGTCCGGTTGAACCTTGCATATTGCTTTGCCCACTAAAAATAATAACGTCCATAATTCATCTCCAAAAGTTATATATTGTATAAGTGTTTATCACAAGAAGAATTTGTCAACGTATCCCCACGCCCATAAAACGACTAAAATTATAGGCAACACGTATTTGCAATACACCTTTAGCATAGATGGAACTTTAACACCTTTTCCAAGGTTTGCTTCGGTTAGGAATTCATTCCAACCCCAACCCTTTTTATCCATGGTACAGAATAAAACGTAGATTAAAGAACCTATAGGCAAAATATTATTTGAAATAATAAAATCTTCCAAATCCATTATGTTGCTTCCTGCACCTAAAGGCTGTATACCACTTAAAATATTAAAGCCAAAAACACAAGGAAGAGCCAAAACTATTAGCAATCCAACGTTTATTAAACAAGATTTTTTTCTTGACCAGTTCCACTTGTCCATACCGAAAGAAATAATATTTTCGAACACGGCTGTAACGGTGGACATTGCGGCAAAAATCATAAACAAAAAGAATAGTGAGCCACAAATCGTTCCAACAACGGGACCCATAGAACTAAACACGTTAGGCAAAGTTTCAAAAATAAGCCCTGGTCCTGCATTTTGATCAACCCCGAAAGCAAAGCAAGCGGGAATTACTATTAACCCTGCAATGAAAGCAACGCTTGTATCAAGTGCGGCAATAGTAATTGATTCGCCTAAAAGCGATCTATCCTTTTTGATATAACTGCCGAATATTGCCATAGACCCCATACCTATTGAAAGGGTAAAGAACGCTTGACCTAACGCAGCGAAAGCAACTTCGCCGAAATTTGCACTAAAAATCTTTGTAAAGTCTGGGATCAAATAGTATTTCAAGCCTTCGCCAGCACCTTCTAACGTGCACACGTAAACGGCAAGCACAACGATAATTGCAAGCAAGGCAATCATCATTACTTTATTTATTCTTTCAACACCTTTCTTTAAGCCTAGTGAACAAATAAATATTCCAAGCGCAATAACGCCTGCCGTTACCCCCGTAACAAGCAATGGGTCTAACTTCATTTGTTCAAACTGGTTTGATATTTCAGTTGAATTAACGTTTGCAAAGCCACCGCTTATCGCCTTAAAGAAATAAATGAACATCCAAGCAGTAACGATTGTGTAGAACATCATAAGAAGGTAGTTACCAACCATTCCCACCCAACCAAATGCGTGCCATTTAGTGCCTTTGGGTTCAAGTTCCTTAAACGAAGAAATTATACTCTTTCTACTTGCTCTGCCAACTGCAAATTCCATAGTCATTATAGGAAGGCCGAATATTACCAAAAAGATTAAATATAGCAATATAAACGCAGCGCCACCGTATTGTCCTACGATATAAGGAAACTTCCAAACGTTGCCAAGACCTATCGCACAGCCTGCAGAAATGAGAATAAACCCTAATCTAGAGCCAAAATTCTCTCTTTCTGAAAGAGAACTATTTTTAGTTTTCATTTTCCTTTTCTCCTTTTTGTTTGTCTGTCTTTTGTTTTATTAATTTAAGTGGTTGAATTTGAAGTTCACTAACCATTATGGCAGTAAAAATCACAACGAAACCAACGATTAACCAAAGAGTTAATTTTTCCCCTGCGAAAATAACTGAAAAAATTACGCCAAAAACTGCCTCTAACGACAAGATTATTGCAGACTGGTTTGCGCTTGTAAAACGCTGTCCAAACATTTGGGCAAACTGTGCAAAAAGAGTGCAAGTTAACGTTAGATAACCTATCTTTAAAATCTGTTCAACGTTAAGAGCAAACCCTTGCACGCCGTATGTTGGAAGTTCAAAAATGAGCGACGCTATAACGTGCAACACACCAACCGTTAAAAGTTCGATGGAAAGCATTTGCTTTATATCCGCCCCGTCCTTTCTAAACTTATCTATATAGATTAATTGCAAGCCGTAAAATACTGCTGAAATCAAGGTCAATCCATCGCCAAGGAACACGTTTTCTCCACTAGCATCATCTCTTGAAAGTGCAACCAAACCTATTCCCACCACGCACATAACAGCCGAAACGATATTATACGCCTTTGGTTTTTTTCTAAAGAATATCCACATTAAAAAAGGGCACATAACACAATAAGAAGAGGTTAAAAAGGCGTTCCTTCCCGGGGTTGTGTACTTTAACCCAAGAGTTTGAATCATATAAGCAAAGGTTAATATAACCCCCAAAACAAACCCTTGCAAGAAGGCTTTTTTATTCATCTTTCTTATAGTTTTAAAAAATATTAAACCGATTAAAGAGCCTGCAACTATAAACCTTATTGCAATAACGTAAAACGCAGGGACTTGTTCTATGGTTTCTTTTAATATAAAAAAGGACGTTCCCCACGCAATAGTCGCAAGAAATATCATGAACTGCCCTAATAAATTTAGCTTTCTTTCTCTACTCAACATAATGAATTTATTATATCACAATAACTTAATTTCGACAAACGTATTTACAAACTTTATACTTACCTTAAAAAATTTTAATGTTTTTATGTGGTATTTTTATTTTCATTTGCTTGAAATTGACGTTTAATTGTTGTATAATTATATAGAAAATAAACGTTTGGAGATTTTTATGCAAAACAAAAGACCAGAAACAATGGAAAGAATTACCACCAAAGCACTTGCAGATGCGTTTATTGATGAGCAAGTTAAACTTGTTAGAGAACAAGTTGGCGACAAAAAAGTATTGCTCGCTCTCTCTGGTGGCGTAGATAGTTCAGTAGTTGCAGCACTTTTAATCAAGGCAATCGGCAAACAACTAGTTTGCGTGCACGTAAACCACGGCCTTATGAGAAAGGGCGAAAGCGAACAAGTTATCGAAGTGTTTAGAAACGGACTTGATGCAAACCTTATTTACGTTGATGCTACTGATAGATTTTTGGGGCTTTTGGAAGGCGTTTCTGCTCCAGAACAAAAGAGAAAAATTATCGGTGGTGAATTTATAAAAGTCTTTGATGAAGAGGCTAGAAAGCTTGAAGGCATTTCCTTCCTTGCCCAAGGCACTATTTATCCAGACATTATAGAAAGCGACGGAGTTAAAGCACACCACAACGTTGGTGGTCTTCCAGAAGACATGCAATTTGAACTCGTTGAACCTGTTAGACTTTTATATAAGGACGAAGTTAGAGTGGTTGGAAAAGCACTTGGTCTTCCTGCATCTATGGTAGATCGTCAACCATTCCCTGGCCCAGGTCTTGGCGTTCGTTG
>JAZRMS010000292.1:0-2947 GCA_045647825.1 Christensenellaceae bacterium | reverse complement strand
TTATGGATGATTTTCTTTTCTATTATGATTGTTCTTCCGATAATTACCGAAGTTTTGTTCGTGGTTTTATTTTTGTCAATAACTTAACGATTAAAAAAAGAAAAAGCAGGGAAAATTCCCTGCTTTTTAAATTTGTTGTTTTATTTAATTACATTCCAGCAAAGGTGTAATCAGCGTGGTCAGCTGGGAGTTCAATCGTTCCTTCC
The DNA here is from genome assembly GCA_045647825.1 of Christensenellaceae bacterium. Classification (GTDB taxonomy): domain Bacteria; phylum Bacillota; class Clostridia; order Christensenellales; family Borkfalkiaceae; genus UBA1259. The sequence continues at coordinate 2,741 of JAZRMS010000292.1, read as the reverse complement.
CAACCTTGAATTTCAAAATTAGCTTTCATGGTAACACTTTCTTCAACGAGCGACATACTAACTTTTGCTGCTTCAATTCTAAAGTTTGCATCGTAAACCATAACTACAGATAAAGAAAGGGTAACGCCGTCTTCGGTTTTTTCTGGAACTTCAATTTTAATCTTGTTAGTGGTTTCAGTTGTTTCAATGTAGAATTTAACGGTGTCTTGATAGCTTTCAGCAAACTCAAGATAATAATAGATATCAGAGTTAAGGCCTATTTCGCTAAAATTATCCATCATTGGTCCAAACATATCTTCAAAAGACGTAGGATACTTTGCTTTGATTTCGCCTTCTTGCAAATCCGACGTGCCTTTCATATACATAAAGCCGCCTTTTTGCCAGAAAGTTGCGTTGGTAGTTCCGCCCATTTCGGTTGGAAGTTTCATTTTAATAGTGCCTTGTGCTTGCATATCATCTTCAACGAGCATCATCTTATAGTCCGTAGAAAAGTCTACTTCTTGTGATACGTTTTCTTCCGTATATTTAACGTATATTGATGATTTTAGTTGAGCACCTGCAGTATAGTCGAAATCTTCGTTTTCTTCAACGGCATCAGCTTGAGCAGCGAAAGCGTTAACTTCTGCGGCAGAAGCTTCAACGTAATTTCCGTCAAAAACAGAGCTACATCCGGTCATGAATAACATGCAGGTTGCGATTAGCAATGCTGTGATTGTTGTTAATAGTTTTTTCATGATTTTCTCCTTTCGGCTAAAGACTAGCCTAGTTTATTGATATGATTGTAGCACGGATTTTGCTGTTTGTCAATATGAAAAAAGTTGGATTTTACTAAAAAACCCAACCTTTTTCTTTTGCGTTATTCGTTATTATTGTATAGGATTTAAGTTTTCCACTTCTTTTACAAATGCTTTAGAAGAGAACAAAATTGCACCAACGGCAATAATAATTGCAAGCTCTGCTATGATATAAAGGTTATAAACAACGCTCCAAGAAAGTGCGGTATAACCTTCCATTGCCCAGCTTGAGAAAACGTAATATCCACTAATTAAATGGGCAAAATATCTTCCTAGGCAAGCAAAGGTTGCGCCTAATATGAATTTTATTATTGGCAATTTAATACATTTTAAATTTCTGCTTATTCCTGCAAGACCTATCGTTGCAAAAGCAATAGGGTAATCCAAAAGCACTTGCATAGGTTGATAGAATTGTGGGTTTTGCAAGCATTGTAAAATACCATAGATTGCGCCGGCAAGCACACCTTTTCTTGCACCGAACACGTATGCGTAAATAATTAAAGGCAACATACTTGCAAGTGTTACAGATCCACCTTGTGGCAAAGAGAAAATTTTAACGTAAGAAAGTGCAAAAGAAAGAGCGATAGTTACGCCGGCAAAAGAAACGGCTTTTGTTTCTCTTGCGCCCCCTTTATCTTTTCCAAAGAAAATGCAGGCAAGAACGATAACTGCAACTAACAGGGCAGAGAAGATATACATTCCCGCGTCTGATAACGGAGCATAATCGCTACCTGCGGTTGGAATAAGGATTAATAGCAAAATTCCATAGCAGATAGATGCGCAAATACCAACGATATTAGTAACTTTGAATGCTTTTTTGCTAAAAGAAGCAGTAATAGTAGCAGTTATTGCGTATGCTAACACTAGAACGAAAAAGCCAAGCATTAGATAAAAATTGCTATCTAGTTCTTCCTTTAACTGCATTCTTGCAATCATAAGATAAGAAATACAAGCAGTGATGGTAACTGCGTATCCTATGATTACACCTAGCGCTAAAGTCTTAAAAGACTTTAAGTTTTCTTGGTTGCGAACTTTAATAATCACGAAAGCGATTAAAAGAATTATCGCAACGGCGAAGGTTAGGTAAAGAGCAAAACTTTCAAGAAGGCTATAAGCCGACTTAAGCCCGTCTTTACCGAGTGACAAGATTAATTCTTCCATAAATACTCCTTCTATTCGCTACATAATACACGCAATAAAAAACGCTCCCGATATGGGAGCGAAATAATCCAAGAAACGTTTGCTTTCCCTTCAAGCATGACCTTGCGGGTTCAAATGGTATAATCTCAGCCAAAACGGCACCCATAGCGAATATTTATTTTTGTTATCTTGATATTATCACTTTTTTTTTATTGCGTCAAGCGAAATTATGTGATAAAATAAAATTCCCAAAAAATCTTATTTTAGGGGGAAGGATACAAAATGTATAAATTTTTTGCTTTTCTAAACAGAATGAAATATATAAAACGCTGGTCGCTTATGCGTTCGGTTAGAGAAGAAAACATAATGGAACACAGCCAGCAAGTAGCCGTTATCGCGCACGCGCTTGCGCTTATAAACAATAAAATTCTAGGTGGCTCTATCGACGTTAATAAAGTCGTTCTTTTGGCACAATATCACGAAGTTGGGGAAGTTATAACGGGCGATTTACCAACGCCTATAAAATACTTTAATCCAGAAATAAAATCTGCGTATAAAGACCTTGAAAAACACGCCTCTATAAAACTTCTTTCAATGCTTCCAGAAGAGTTAAAAAGCGAGTATGAAAAATACGTTCTTCCAGATGAAAATTGTGAAGAATATATGTTGGTAAAATGCGCCGATAGACTTTCTGCATACCTTAAATGCGTTGAAGAAGTAAAGGCGGGAAATTCAGAGTTTAAAAAAGCCAAAAACGCTATAGGATTAGAGCTGAAAAACTCTAAAAGATTAGAGGTGCAATATTAC
>JAZRMS010000291.1:0-3503 GCA_045647825.1 Christensenellaceae bacterium | reverse complement strand
AAATTATTATTAAAGAGCAACACAACTGTAAAGCGACGGGCTTTTGGAAAACAAATAGCATAAAACATAATTTTTTACTTTTGGCACATGAATATTTATTTGTGTTTAAGAAAAATTAAAATATTACACGCTATTCTTCTAAATAAAAAGACTAACGAAAGCTATTCGTTAGTCTTTTATTCTTTTCAAAACTAATTGTTTTTATTATATTAAATTATGTATCATGCCTATATAGTTTGTGCTTTTATTACTTTATCGCCATATAATGGGGCTAATTTTTTATAGGCGTTATCACGCTCTTTTTTGTCAAAGAAAATACCGATAACGCTAGAACCACTGCCCGACATTGTAACCGACGTTGCCCCTGCCCTTTCAAGGTTGCGGTGGCTAGTTATTATTTCAGGAACTAATTTAGTAGAGGCTTCGTACAGGTGATTTGACACGCACGACTTAAAGAACTCGTATTCGTTAAGTTCTAAAGACTTAATAGCAATATCTGTCATTTGCTTATAAGTTTTCTTTTGCTTATCGAACTCTAAATAACTATCCTTTGCAGAAACGCCTTGTTCTATAGTGATAATTACAAAGTAAATAACCGTATCAAATTGTTTTTTGGTTATCTTTTCTCCCCTGCCTTCTAAAATAGCAAAACCACCATCTAGCATATACGCCGTGTCGCTACCCAAAGTGTTGGCAATTGGCGTTAAGTCGCAATCTAGATTATAAAGTTCTTTCATACCTTTAAGCACGCCTGCCGTATCTGCGCTAGAACCACCAAGCCCCGAACTCAACGGTATGTTTTTTACTATCTTAATATCAGCACCCATTGTGGAAAACTTATCCATAAAGGCTTTAACGGCCTTATAGGCGTTGTTTTCGGTGATATCACAATCCATAGGAATACCTTTCATGGTAAGGTTAATACGCCTATCTTTGCGGTCTTTTATAATTATTTCGTCGCACAAGTCAATAGAAGCAACCAGTGTTTTTATAGCGTGGTATTTTCTAGTTTTTTCCACAATATCTAGCGTTAAATTAACCTTTGCAGGCGCTTTTAATGTAATTTTTTTCATTTGTTCCTTTTCCTTTTTATATAGTAGGTTTAATACCCTATTTATCCTTACTGCATTTGGCGATAGATAACTATTCGTTCGTTGCCATCTAGTGGAAAGTTTAAATCTTCGTTAGTTCTTGCCAACTCTTCAGGGCATACGTTAAGGCTTTTAGCAAGCGAGAAAAGTTGTTCTCCACCTTGTGAAATATACACGCTAATAGCCGAGTTTTTTTGTTCTTTTTCTTGCCCTTCGGTGATTGCACTTATAAATTGCAACTTATTCGTTTGGCTAGGATAAACTGTTAGATAAATTTCGCCTTCCATCTCTATTTCAGTAAGAGAAACTATCTTTGCACTAGTGCGAAATGCTTAAGCAGTAAAATTAAACTCTCCATCACCACAACCGCCGTCAATAGTCTTTTCAAAAGGCAATTCTAATCGCCTAGAGAACACTAACCCATCGCCGTCAATCAAATATGCAACGGCAGTGCAAACGCCGTTTACGGTCAATTTATCGCCCTGAACAGCGTGCGATAAAACGATTACGCTCTCTTGTGCCGTTGCCAAAACATTGGTTGACGGAGCAAGTTCGCCCACACCACACCTGCCATTTAACATAAAATTGGTAGATGATATTTGCTTAACGCGAAAATCTTGCAGAGCCTGCCTTTCAATATCTAGTTGATGAGTGGTGCAAAAAAGGTCATCTGCAACCATCACCGTTTGGTTTAGATAAGTTTGCCCTTCAAGGTCAAGCGAAACACTGACCGAAACAACGCTAGTGTTGGTGTTTTCATCCACTTCTATATCGGTTTTTATAGGTCTTTCTCTAACAAGCGCCACGCTCTTTAGGTTAGGCATACACTCTTCACACTCAATCTCCGTTCTAAACGGCAAACTTTTGCACACCTTTATTATATCCTTTTTTTCGGTTTTTTGCAACAAAACTAAAGATAAAAGCACTTGCCCTTCTACAATTATGCACCCTACCCCACTATTAACGCTAGAAATTACTGCGTTTGCTTGGTGAAACATAACTTCTTCCACCGAATAGGATAATTCAAACTTTTCTTCAAGCATACACGTGCCAAACCTAGCGCCAAGCCCTTTTTCTATATCAATTTCCTTTTCTTTAACGAATATGCTTTGCCCACCCGACACGGCGTTTTGTTCGAACTGTTTGGTTAGGCTTGCTTCTAACGAAAGGATAGCGTTGGCCGTAAGTAAAGCACCATTTAACTCTACGCTAGATTTTTCTATATTTGAAACTAAACAAACTTTTGCATCTTCTTCAATAAGGTCGTTTGAAATTTGACCGTTAAACTCACCAGCGCATTCACATTTTTTAATGGCGTTTTGCTTATCGAGATAGCACACAAAAAAGTTTATTCTTCCGCTATACTTGATTTTGCCTTGCACCGTTTCTACCCTATCGATAACTACAAAGGGCGAAACGCTCAACACGTTTTCTATTTCTTGACAACTAACGCCCGACTTTGCGCTTAAAGTTATTTGTTCTTTAATTTCAGCAATTTTTTGACAATAATTTAATTTCTCATAAACAGGTTCTATCATAACCCCTCCCAACCGATTTCTATGATTATTACAATATATTATGGCCCTAAAGCAATTATGATAAATAACAAAAAAATAGCGTGCATAAGCCGAGTCCCTACAAGGGATTCGGCAACTAAATAAATCCATAAACGGATTTGTGATATTCGTCTTTCGACAAGTTATATTGTTTGCATAGCAAACAGTTATATTTTTAGAGCAAGCCTAAAAGTTATATTTTGACTTGCAGTCAAAGTTATATTATATTTGCCACAACTTACCCTATGGGTAAATATAACTTTGCGTAGCAAAATATAACTGCTTTAAGCAATATAACTTGCCGATAGGCAAATATAACTAGTGCGTCAGTAATAATCCCTATTACTGACGCACTAAATTGCACGCTATCTTTATTAAACTCTTTTTACGTTTGATAGTTCTTTTATCTTTACCCTTCCGCACATAAATTCCGAATACGAATAGGTTGTTTTGCCCTTAAAATCATCTAGTGGGCAAACGGTAAATAGTGCAGGATATACCCCACTTATTTTGCCGTGAAAACTAACGAGTTTGTTCCTGCCTAAATTTAAGGTGACAGAAACTGATTTTTCTTGCATATTTTTTATGTCTTGTTTTACTTGAACTAAAGTTTGGTTTGATTTTATCATACTTAAACTATTGCCAAACCTTAACTCTTTTATACATAGATATAAAAAATTGCACCGACTTTAGACTCAAATTAGAAGTCGTCGTCTTCTTCTTCCTCTTCTTCTTCCTCTTCCTCTTCGTCGTATTCAAACTCTGATTGGTCAATGTCAGGGATATCAAAGTCATCTGGCTCAGAACTTTCTTCCATATAATCTTCTTCCTCTTCGTCGTCTTCAAAGCCACCTTC
>JAZRMS010000290.1:0-1544 GCA_045647825.1 Christensenellaceae bacterium | reverse complement strand
CTGAAGAGAGAGATTGCTTTGCAAAAGCTGGCAGAGAAGAAACCGTTGCAGGTCTTGATAGACAAATTGAAACGGTTAAAAAGTATCTTCCAAAACTTCTTTCAACAGATGAAATTAAGGCTATAATTCTCGGTTTAGAAGATAAGACTATGCCTGTTGTTATGAAACATTTTAAGGCAAACTATGCCGGCAAGGTTGATATGAAACTCGTTGGCGAAGTTCTTAAATCGTTATAATAATTTATCATCAAATCGTTAAGGTTTGCTTCGTTAGGAGGAAAAATGGCGAGAAGTTATACGGTTAATAATAAATCTAAAAATAAAAAGAAGGCAAAGAATAAAAAAGTTCTTTTAATAGTGCTTAGTAGTATTATTTTCGTTAGTATTGTTTGCACGTTGCTCTTTGGTCTTAAAATTTACGCATACGGTAAAGACGTGACCGTTATTTACGTTACAAATGGTGGCGAAGTAGGTCAAGAAATGCAAGTTGTAGAAGTTTGCAAATCATACACCCTTCAAACGCCTTATAGAAGTGGTTATGAGTTTGCTTATTGGAGCACCGAGCCAGACGGTTCAAAAAGGGTTTCTAATAGTGGAATTTGGACTGTGTCTACAAAGTCTCAAGTAGTTTTATATGCTATTTGGGGAGCTTACGTTGACAATGATGATTGGACAAACGAATATTAAAACAAAAGTATAGTTTATTTTAAAACCCCAGAAGTTGAACAAACTTTTGGGGCTTTTTATTTCGCAAAGGGTGCTACTATTTGTGTTTTAAAATTGCTAAAATATAGAAAAATGGTATTGCCAATACGCAATTTTTTTGCAAAAAAGAAATAAATCAAAATAAAGAAGTAGTCTTTTTACTGCTTAAAACAGTCAAAATACGCCTTAAAAACCCCAAAATCGCCTATATCATTATATAATATTATATATAAGGGCGATAGTAAAAAAATTTTTCAAAAAAATTTAATTTACCTATAAAAAATAGTTGACAAAGATTGTAGAATTGTATATTATATGTAGGCTGTGTTTAATATGGGTTGAGATGGGAAGTTACTTAAACCCCGCTTGCTTTCAGGATCCGGAACCTGATTTTAAGTAAGGAAGATAATTCTCATTGACAAATGTGAGGGTATAACCCTTGCGACTAACTTCATGCCCAAAGAGTAGAGATATCATTCGCAAAACACAGCGGCGAGTGATTTTTTTATTGTTTAGGTATGACACACACGGCAATGTTGACAATATGTTAGTATAAAACGGAGGTAACAAAATGGCAGGTCAAAAAATCAGAATTAAGTTAGCTGCATACGATCACAAAATGGTAGATCAAGCAACTGAAAGAATCGTAGAGACGATGAAGAAGGCTGGCGCTAAAATCAGCGGCCCTATTCCACTTCCTACTGAGAAGGAAATCGTAACTATTCTTCGTTCGCCACACAAGTATAAGGATAGCAGAGAGCAGTTCGAGATAAGAACTCATAAGAGACTTATCGACATTTATTCAACGAACGCTAAAATCCTCGACAGCATCCATCTTCC
>JAZRMS010000289.1:0-3502 GCA_045647825.1 Christensenellaceae bacterium | reverse complement strand
AAGACCGCTTGGCCTCCGACTTTAAAGCCGTTAATATCCCAACCGTTGAAGTTCATATTTCTGCCGTTAATGAAAGAGAAGAGTTTAGAAAAATTTCTTTCGTTTCTCTTTTTGCTTTTAAGACTATTGCTGGTAAAGGTTTTGACGGATATATTGAAGGGTTAGACGCATTAAAAGAAAAAGTATAAAGGGTATCGATTATGAAAGATTTTGTTTTTAACACACCGACAAAAGTTTATTTTGGAAAGGGGAAGGAAAAAGAAGTTGGGCAAATTATAGCCGAACTTGGTTATAAAAAAATAATGCTACAATACGGAAAAGGTAGCATAAAAAAGAGTGGGTTATACGACGTTGTTATAAATTCACTAAAAGAAAGCGGAATTGAAGTAGTAGAAATGGGTGGTGTTGAACCAAACCCGAAAATATCTTTCGTTAGAAAGGCAATAGAAGTTGCAAAGAAAGAAAAGGTTGAATTTATTCTTGCCGTTGGTGGGGGTAGCGTTATCGATTCTTGTAAATATACCGCACTTGGCGCTAAATCGGACGTGGACGTGTGGGAATTTTCTATGGGAAGAGAAACCCCAAAAGACGCGCTAAAAATCGGTTGTATTCTCACTATTTCTGCTGCGGGGAGTGAAATGAGTTCTTCTGCCGTTGTCACTAACCAAGAACTTAATATGAAAAAAGGTTGCACAAGCGAATTTAATCGCCCAGCTTTTGCAATTATGAACCCAGAATTAACCTATACTTTGCCAAGAGAACAAAAGGCTTATGGCATAGTTGACATAATGGCGCACACAATGGAAAGATATTTCACGCCCGTGCCACCAACAGATTTAACCGATAGAATTGCAGAAAGCGTTCTAAAAGCCGTGATAAGTGCGGGTAGCGTTGCTTATAACGACCCAACGGACTATGATGCGCACGCGACAATAATGTGGGCTTCTAGCCTTTCACATAACGGGCTTACTGGGGCTGGAAGAGAAAACTATCTTGCCGTTCATCAATTAGAGCACGCATTGAGTGGACTATACGATAACGTGGCGCACGGAGCAGGTCTTGCCGTACTATTCCCAGCGTGGGCAAAGTACGTTTACAAATATAATGAAAAAAGATTTGCGCAGTTTGCAAGGCGTGTTTGGGATATCGTTGAAGAAGATGATAAAGTTGCCGCAGAGCGCGGTATAAAGGCTATGAGCGACTTTTTCGTTTCACTAAATATGCCCACTAAAATTAGAGAGTTCGGCGTGCCAAAAGATGCTTTAGAAGAACTTTCTGTCCTTTGCACGTTTAATAAAACGCGCTCAATAAAGAGTTTTATCGACCTTGACTATCAAAAGGTTAAGGAAATATTTGAAAGCGCATATTAATTTACTAAAGAAGGTTTTTAATGAAATACGTTTTGGTTACGGGCGCTTTCGGAGGAATGGGGCGTGCCGTTGTAAAAGAACTTGTCGGGCAAGGTTATGGCGTTTTTGCTCTTGATAAAAAAGTGGAAGAAGGAATTGATAACGTTATTCCCATACAAGTAGATTTAACTGATGAAAATAGCGTTAAGTCTGCTTTTGAACAAGTTAGAGAGAAAACGGATAGTCTTTATGCTATAGTGCATTTTGCAGGTATGTATATCTTGGATTCTCTTGTGGAAATGAGTGAAGAGCAATTTGTTAAGGCGTTTAACGTTAACGTTTTTGCTTGTTATAGAGTAAACAAATGCTTTTTGCCTTTGCTAAAAAGTGGCGGTAGAATTATTATTACCACTAGTGAACTTGCACCACTTGCGCCGTTGCCTTTCACGGGGCTTTATGCAATAACCAAAAGCGCGCTTGATAAATACGCATATTCGCTTAATATGGAACTGCAACTTTTAGGAATAAACGTTTCGGTGCTTAGACCAGGGGCAGTTAAAACGGATATGCTTGGCGTTTCAACAACCGCGCTTGAAAAGTTTTGCGTTAATACCGCGCTTTATAAATGCAATGCTGAAAGGTTTAAGAAAATCGTCGATAGTGTGGAGGCAAAAAACGTTACCCCAGAGAGAATTGCAAAAAAGACGCTTAAAATTTTGAACAAGAAAAAACCAAAGCACGTTTATAAAATAAATCGCAACAAGCTATTGTTGCTTTTAAACCTTTTGCCGAAAAGATTGCAACTAAAGATAATAAAATTAATTCTAAAAAACAAAAATCAGTCGAACTAACGACTGATTTTTTTAATTAAGGTTAAATGGTGTTGTTAATATAATTTTCTGTTGCATTTTCTTTGTGAATTATTTTTGCTGGATTTCCAACGACAATAGAGTGATCGGGAACATCAAAATTAACAAAAGAATTTGGAGCGATTAAAACGTCCGTTCCTATGGTGATTTTTCCAACAATAACACTATTTGTGCCAATCCAAACGTTGTCATTAATGGTTGGGCAACCCATTCTTTTCCCTCGATTTTCCTGACCTATTGTAACGCCCGTTGCTATATTAATATTTTTTCCAAGTTTTGCTTGTTCGTTTATAATAATGCGACCAAAATGTCCAATATAAAATCCTGGACCGATTTTTGTTTTATGTGGTATCTGTATGTGCGTTTTTGATTGAATGGAAGATAATCTTAATGAAAAATAAATTTTACTAAAAATATTGCGGGCAGATTGTCTTTTTCTAAAAATTTTCAAGAATTTTATTTGTGGTAATTGAAATATTTTTTGTTTTAACGTTCTTTTTTTAGAACCATAATAACGATACAAATCTTTCTTTAATGTTGAATTCATTAATATACTCCATAGTTTAATGAGTTTATTCTGTCATGATTATTAATTTATTGCAATAGAAGATAAAAATTTTTTTTGATATCGATTGAAATATGTGGTTTAATAATGATACAATTAGAAAAATTGAAGGAAAATTTCATGGTTGAATTTAGATCTTGTTGCTTTTGTTAAAAAATCAAAACCACTTTTATTTAATGGATAATAAAAAAGGACTACTGCTTAATGTAGTCCTTTTATGATTTTTATTGGTTATATTCTTTCATATAAACAAATTCATCACCAATGTATGGGACACCGGCTTTTTTGGAAATGTTTAGAAAAATGTCTTTTTCTTTCTTTTTGTTAAAATATAGAATAAACTTGTTTCTTTTTGCAAAAGAAATCAAACAGCCAACAAGTCCGTCTAAAAGCAAACTTGGTGAGGCTGGGTATTCAATATTCGGGTCGTTTAGATAAATTCTAATTCCTTTTACGGTCATATAATTTTTGTCTTCGATTTTTTCTATTGCCCTAAATGGAATTTCAAATTCTACTTTCTTGTCAAACAAACCTTCTCTTCTTTTTACAAGCACAAATTTGTCGCTAAAAATAGAGCAGTCGAATTTTCCATAAGAAAATCCTGTTTTTGGTCTTAAAAGCATAGTAATAAGAGCAAGTCTAGTGTTCATTGTTTTAATCTCCTTATAAATTAAGTTTTATTAGAAAGTGCAAAGTAATTACTTTTCTTTTTAATTAAA
>JAZRMS010000288.1:0-5230 GCA_045647825.1 Christensenellaceae bacterium | reverse complement strand
ATCGTTATTAAAAACGACGGCACGGAAACAGCCCTAGAACAAAAAGTTTTGGATATTGCAAAAGAATTTTAGAAAACTTAAAACGCGAACTCAAAAAGAGTTCGCGTTTTTGTTTTTAAATCAAATTCAACTTACTATTCTTTATCAAAGGCGTGGATTGTGCGTGAATATTCTTTAGGCGACATCCCCGTAACCTTCTTAAATACTGCACAAAAATAAGACGGTTCGTTAAAATTTAGTGCATCTGAAATAACAGAAACGGTGTTTTCCTTGCCCTTTCTAATCATTTTTTTAGCCTCTTCTATTTGCAGTTCGGTAAAAAATCTGAAAATAGTTTTACCCGTCACTTCCTTAAATCTTGTGCATAAAAAAGTTTTGCCATACCCCATTTTTTTGGCAACGCTAGATAGCGAAAGTTTTTCTGAAAGATTGTCGCTTAAATATTCTATTATTTGATTAATAATCTTATCGTCGTAATTAACGACAAGGTTTTCTTTGTCCGTATTTTTTGCGTTTCCCTTTCTCAAAAGCCTTATAACAAGTTCTTCTAGCGCAAGTTCAATCAGTTGCATACTGCCAAGCGGTGCATCTGCTTTTAGTGGCATCTTTTTTAACCCTGGGTCAAGTTTTGGCATTTCAAAAGTTTTTCCCGCCTCTTCAAACACGGTGGAAACAAGCCCTTTTTCGTGCGTGGTAAGTTTATACACCCCGTCGCTAATTTCATTTAACAATTCGCTCTTGCACTCAAAAGAAATAACGCAAAGGTTAGACTCTACTTCATCCATCTCTAAATGATGCTCTACCATAGGCTTAAAGAACACCAACTCCCCTTGTCGAACTTCTTTTTTCTCGTTATTTTGATAGCAAAACAAATGCCCTTTATCAACGTAGTGCAGTTCCCAAAAATCGTGAGATTCTGGAGGATAAGTAAACTTTTTATTAAGTTCTAGATAATGCACGGTAACTATTTTAGAAACGTTTATCGCCCTAGAAATTTTGTGCTTGAAATACTTTGACATAGTCCCCCCTATTTGCGATTAGTATACCCCACTAAAAGCATAAAGTCAAGCGCAAAAGGTTAAAAATATAGAAAAATTTTTCGCGAAATATTTTATTGTTTTTTCGTTTTTACACATATTGCTTTTGCTTTTTTGTTTGGTATAATTTAATAAAAGGCTGTGTCACAGAGCCTAATAAAAAAACAAAATTTTTATAGGAGAATAGAAATGAGTAACGTAAAGGAAGTTGCAAAACAAATTCGCATAGACAGCGTGAAAATGACCAACAAAGCGCACAGCGGACACGTTGGAAGTATGCTTTCTATGGCAGAAATCGTTGCGGTTTTATATGATGGGATACTTAACGTAGACCCCAAAAACCCAGATATGCCAGATCGCGATAGATTTATTTTAAGTAAGGGCCACGCAGCGGCAGCCGTTTATTCGGTGCTTGCACAAAAGGGTTTTATTCCACAAGACTGGCTAAACAGATATTATTGTGATGACGGAAAACTTATGGGGCACATTAGCCACAAAGTTCCCGGCGTTGAGTTCTCTACCGGCTCTCTTGGTCACGGACTTCCCGTTGCCGTTGGCATGGCTATCGCCGCTAGATACGCTAACTCAAAGAGAAGGGTTTTTTGCTTGACTTCTGACGGCGACCTTAACGAAGGCTCTACTTGGGAAGCAATTATGTTTGCCGCACAAGAACACCTTTCTAATTTAATAATGATTGTGGACTACAATAAAATTCAGGCGCTTGGCTATTCAAAAGATATCGAAAACCTTGAACCACTTGACGAACACTTAAAGATTTTTGGTTGGAATGCTGTGGTTATCGACGGACACGACGTTGACCAAATTAGAACTGCACTAACAAACGTGCCTATTTCTAGCGATCGCCCAACTGCAATCATTGCAAACACCGTTAAGTGCAAGGGTATTGATTATCTTGAAAACACGGTTAGATCGCACTACAACTTCGTTCCAGACGATAAGATAGAAGAAGTTATTGCTAAAATTAAGGAGGGCAAATAAATGAGAGCAGTATTTAACAAAACTTTGCTTGAGATTGCAAAGAAAGATAAAAGAATACACATGGTTCTTGCCGATATCGGTTACGGTGAAATCGAACCCTTCCGCGACACCTTTCCAGAAAGATACTATAACGTTGGCGTTGCAGAACAAAACATGACAGGCGTTGCAACGGGTATTGCTATGGAAGGAAACATTGCAGTTACTTATAGTATAGCAAACTTCCCCACCCTTCGTTGTTTAGAGCAGATTAGAAACGACGCGTGCTATCACAATGCAAACGTTAAAATCGTTATTATCGGCGGTGGCGTTTCTTACGGCGCACTCGGTATGAGCCACCACTCTACAGAAGATATCGCTATTATGCGCGCGTTACCTAATATGATTGTAGAAGTTCCTTGCGACAACTACGAAGCTATCGGCGCAACATACGCTATGATAGAGCACGACGGTCCTTTCTATTATCGCTGTGGTTATAAGGGTGAAAAGGATATACACTCTGGCCCTATCGACTTTAAGCTAGGAAAAGCTATCACCGTTAAGGAAGGAAAGGATATAACCCTTATGTTTGCAGGTCCTATCGGTATAGAAGTTGTTAAGGCAGCAGAAGAACTTGCAAAAGAAGGAATCAACTGTCGCGTAGTTAGTATGCACACCATAAAACCTATCGATAAGGATATGATTATTGACAGTGCTAAAAATACGGGCGGTATAGTTACTATTGAAGAACACAACCTTATGGGTGGTCTTGGTAGTGCCGTTTCAGAAGTGCTTTGCGACCAAAACATTTATCCAAAGAAATTCAAGCGCCTTGCTTTCCCAGACGTAAACGTTGCAAAAATCGGTGGTCAAGCATGGATTCGCGATCAATACGGCTTACAAGCCAAAGGCATTGCAGATAGCGTTAGAGAACTTTTAAAATAAGGAAGATAGAATATGATATTACAAAATAAAACTATAGTAATAACAGGCGCTGCTGGTGGAATAGGATACTCTGCATCAAAGCGCTTTGCCAAAGAAGGTGCTTTCGTTATCGGGTTAGACGTTAATGCAGAGCTTTGCAAAAAGGTGGAAAAGGAACTTCTTGACGGCGGATACAAGGCAAAGTTTATTCAATGCGACATATCTAGCGAAGATGCCGTAAATTCTGCATTCGACCAAATAGAAAGCATGGTGGATAGTCTTGACGGGCTTTATAACAACGCATCCGTTTTCCTTGACGGAAGAGATGGTGCGCTTGGAAATATTAAGAGTGACATTTGGCATAAGGTGTTGTCTATAAACCTTAACGGAATGTATTATTGCACTAAACGCGCTCTTCCCCTTCTTCAAGTAAAGGGTGGGGCAATAGTAAATACTGCATCTTCTGCAGGGGTAACGGGTATTCCAGAATGCGCCGCTTATACTGCAACCAAGGGCGCAACCATCACTTTAACTCGCTCTCTCGCAGTTGACTACGGCAAGTATAATATTCGCACCAACTGCATTGCTCCTGCGGCAATACTTACCGATATGGTGAAAGCAAGCAACCTAAACAACCCCGCTTTCAACAACGAAAAATTCCTAGAAATGGTTACCCCGCTTCGTCGTTGGGGCACGCCAGAAGACATCGCGGCAATCGCTTGTTGGCTCTGCTCGGACGACGCGTCTTATATCAACGGCGCAGTAATTCGTGCAGACGGCGGTATCACCGTAAATGGTGACGTTAATCGTTAATCTTATAATCAAGACGTACAAAACCTAACTTTTAATGAGTTAGGTTTTCTTTTTTTACAAAATACTTGTTAAAATACTAAATTTTGTGTTATACTATTTACGCTACGCATTATGAATATCTAAAACTAGGGCATATAGTTGATAAAAACGTATGCTCTCCCCTGGTTTTAGGTGAAAAATGCGTAGCAACATTGAGAGGTGCGTTTTTGGTGCGCCTTTCATGGCGCACTTTTTTTTAGGAGAACAATCATGAAAAAGAAACTTACTGACGAAGAAATAGGGAAAGCCATCGGTAAACTAGCTGAAGAAGTACGCCGTGAATTAGATTACGATTTCAGAGTTGCACAAAGTCAAATGTGGCTTGCCGAAGACGACTTAGTAAAAACCCTAAACGAAAAACAGCTCTCACTATACAAAAACTTTTGCGAAAAAAGAAAAGTCTTTTTCGAAATCTCAAGCGAAATTTATCAAAAAAATTTTAATACTTAACATAAAAAGCGAACTCAAAAATGAGTTCGCTTTTATTTTTTGTTTTATTTTCCTATTTCTTAACAAGTTCTGCTTTATATCTCATAACGTCCGTGCCGTTGTGGCAGTTCAAAATTGAGAACTTGTTAGAAGATAAAATGTTTGGTTGATTTACGGTATCTTCTGGAACAATTGCGTTATAGTGGTTGCCCCATGGCTTGCCGTCTACGTAGCAAATTTCTGGTTCTGACCAGTTAACAAGGTCTTTAGAAGTAGAAATTTGCATAACTTTTCCCTTAAAGTCTAACCCTGGGATTTGCTCTTGCATGCATTTAGCAATAGGCTTACTTGTCATGATATACATCTTTTCCACTTCGCTATAAACAACTCTTGGGTGCCAGCAGTCTTTTAGAACAACAGACTCTTTACCAAGGTTGCCTGCCTCTTCCCACTTTCCTTCGTAATACTTAACAAAGTCGCCCATAACGCCATCCGTACGTTTACGGCAACGTGCAATATACGCGTCGCAAGATTTCCACGCTTCCTTGAAAGTGGTTTTTGTCATATCTAGCGTTATAATATCGTAAAGCAAATAGATATATTCGCCATCAGGTTCAATAAACATACAGAAGTCGCCACTACCTAGTTTAATTTCACCGTTCTTTTGACCGATAACGTTGCCAGCGCCCGGATTATAAACTTCGGTTAAAGCAACCTGTTCACCCGTTAAAACCCAACGGTCAAAGAACCAGTTCTTTCCCTCGTCATCAGAGTGCATAAGACCAACGTGGCGGAAATCAGAGTCTAGCTTTGGCGTGTTGCAAAGACCATACGCATCATAACCCGTTCCTTTACCGTTCCAACCGGTTTCGTTATGAAAAAAACAGAAAAAACGATGCGTATTAGGACAAATATACAACCCGAACGGCCAGATACTTCCTACGGATTTATTCCCATCGGGATAACGTACACCGTCAAATGCATAATCCGCATGACCCACACAGAAATTGGTG
>JAZRMS010000287.1:0-6409 GCA_045647825.1 Christensenellaceae bacterium | reverse complement strand
CCTTTAAGTCCTTGGAAAGCGTACGGAGATGTTCTTGGCTTAAAAGCACCGCCACGAAGCATTGTTGCACCTGCTTCTTTTACTGCGTTTGCAACTTCTATAATCTGCGTTTCACTTTCAACCGAACACGGCCCTGCGATTACCTGAAAGTTAAGTCCGCCAATCTTATGACCGCCCACTTCAACTTCGGTGTCTTCGGGGTGGAATTTTCTGTTAGCGTTTTTATAAGGCTCTTGAACGCGTTGAACTTGCTCTACTATATCAAGGCTAGATATTAAATCCATATCCACCTTGCTTGTATCGCCAACAAGACCTAAAACGGTGGAACTTTCTCCACGACTAACGTGAACGTCTAGCCCCAAATCTTTTACCCAATCAACTAGATTATTAAATTGTTTTTCTTCGCACGAATTTTTAACTACGATAATCATAAAAAGCCTCTTAAAACACAAATATACTTTAATTTTTTGTCACTATTTTTGCGCCGTTTTTTGGTTTAACCTTATCGACCACGTTTGCGACAAAAGATAAATAAAAAAAGCTTTGCAGTAATCACTACAAAGCCTTGTTTTCATTCACGCAAAAACCATCCGTATAGTAATTACTATCGAGATATTGAAAACTTGCTATTAAAATAAAAGTAATAGTTAACCAATTTCATAATTTTTGCTCCAAATTTGCTTTTATTATACTACCATAAAAAACAACAGTCAAGTATTTTTGTTAAGTTTTTTTAAGTTTTTAATATAGAGAAACGGCTTGAAAAAACAAGCCGTTTTCTTGCTATATTTTTTGTGAAAATATTTTTGCATAAATTTCGTCGTATTTATCCTTATAGAACAAATTTGTTCCACTTGTAGTTACTGCAGCAGTTCCTGCGGCAACGCTCATGCGCAAAAGTTCTGGCATAGGAACGTTATGTAAAAGTCCCACACAAGTTGCTGCAACCATACAATCCCCTGCGCCAACCGTTGAGTTAACCGCAACGTTTGCGCTCTTGCAATAATAACTATTTCTTCCATCAGTTAAAATTGCGCCGTCTGCCCCAAGAGAAACCAAAACGTTTTTAACACCTAAATCAAGGTATTTTTTTGCTGCGTCTACCATTTCGTTAAGCCCAAAAATAGTGTGCCCCGCAAAATTTTCTAGTTCTCTCAAATTAGGCTTTGCCATAAAGATTTCACGACTACCTATTGCAGAAAGCATGTTTTCCTTTTCGGTGTCAACGATAACCTTAACGTTTTTAGGAATAACTGACAAAACTTCGCCATAAAAGGACGGATCTACCCCTTTAGGCAAACTTCCACTCATAACTACTACTTCGTATTTATTAGCCACTTGTTGAACGTAGTCGATAAGTTCTGCCTGTTTACTTTTACTCACCGTTTCGCCCTTGTCGTTAATTTCGGTTAGCATAGAGCGCTTGTCTATTATTTTATAGTTTACTCGCGCTCCACCCTTATTGTAAATAAAATTGTGCTTAACCTTTTCTTTATCCAAAACGTGCTCGAAAAGTTTGCCTTGATCTTCAAACATAAAGCCCGTTGTGTCGCACTTTTCACCAAGTCGCGCAACGCCCATTGCAACGTTAAGTGCCTTGCCCGAATAAGTTTCAACTTTACTGTCAATTCTGTTAAGCATACCCACGTTCAAACTATCAAGTTCAATCGTGCAATCTATACTAGGATTCGGGCAAATAGTTAATATCATTTAAATCATCTCCATTTTCGCTTTTATTAAAGCGATTAATCGTTTAGGTTATAACCTATTTATTTGCATCTGCAATAATTTTTTCTTGCGCAGAGAAAGGCACTTCTTCATAACGCAAGAATTCAAAGGTAAATTTTCCTCTTCCTTGCGTCATACTGCGAAGGTCTATCGCGTATTTAATCATTTCTACAAGTGGTGCTTCTGCAGAAATTTCTTGCAATCCACCAACAGCTTCCATACCAAGAATTCTGCCACGGCGCTTATTCATATCGCCTAAAATATCGCCCGTGTAGTTGTCTGGAACGGTAATCTTATAAGAATATACAGGCTCTAAAATAGCAGGTTTTGCTTTGCGAACAGCTTCGTCATAAGCAAGTTTTGCAGCAGAAACAAAGGCAACTTCTTTAGAGTCAACAGGGTGATATTTTCCATCAAACAACGTGCACTTTAAGTTAACCAAAGGATAGCCTGCAAGCACGCCTTTGGTGATTGCTTCTCTTAATCCTTTTTCAACTGCAGGTATAAATTGCCTTGGAACAGCGCCACCTACTACTGCATCAACAAATTCAAACTCTCCGTCTGCAGCACCCGGCTCAAACTTAATGTTAACAACACCAAACTGACCTGCACCACCCGTTTGCTTTTTGTGTTTGCCTTCTGCTTCAGCCGTTGCAGTAATAGTTTCTTTAAATGCAACTTTTGGCTCTCTCAATTGTGCTTCGCAACCAAACTTTGCCTTTAATTTTTTGCAAAGAACGTCAAGTTGGGTTTCCCCTTGACCGCGAATAACCATTTCGCCCGTTTCTTTGTCTTTTTCAACTTTGAAGGTAAGGTCTTCTTCTGCTAACCTATTTAGCCCTTGGAAAACCTTGTCTTCTTCTCCAGATTTAGCGGCAGAAATAGCCATAGTAAGCACCGGCTCTGGGAATGCTATATCATAATATTTTATCTTAAAGTTTTCGTCGCAAAGAGTGTTGCTTGTGTTAGTATTAACAAGCTTATTAACAGCACCTATGTCGCCTGCAACTAATTCGTCAACTGCCTCTTGTTTTTTGCCTTTCATAACGTAAATGCTATTTATACGTTCTTTTTCGCCCGTAGAAGAGTTATACACGGTCATACCGCTCTTTAACGTTCCCGTAAACACTCTAATCATATTGAGTTTGCCAACGAACGGGTCTGCAACTGTTTTGAATACTTGTGCAGAGAACGGCTTGTCAACGTCACAAACGATTGAAAGAATATCTTCTCCCTTTTCGTCGCTAGCAAGAACGGGACGGCGACTAAATGGTGATGGCAACAAATCTACTATTTCATACATTAGATTTATAACGCCCATGTTTTGAAGGGCAGATCCACCCATAATCGGAATAGTTTCGCCTGCGCAAAGACCACTTCTAACACCGGCAACGATTTCGTCGTTAGTGAGAGTGCCTTCTGAAAGATATTTATCAAGCAACGCTTCTGAAGTTTCGGCAGCTGCTTCGGTTAGCGCTTCTTTTAGCATATTAGCATCATCCACCAAATTAGCAGGAACTTGCACTTGTTCTCTTCCACCAGGTGAAAACTCAAACGCTTTACCAGAAATAACTGAAACGTAGCCCTTCATCTTGCCATCTCTCATAATAGGCAAGTGAGTTGGCGAAATCTTCTTTCCGTATTTTTCACGGAAAGCTTCTACCGTTGCAACGTAGTTAGAGTTTTCTTTATCCACACCATTAACAAAAATCATCAATGGAATATGACGGCGAATGCAATGTTCAATAGCTTTTTCTGCGCCAACTGCAACCGTGCCGTTTGCATCTGCAACCAAAACTGCAGCACCTATTGCACGCATTGCACTTTCAAATTCACCTTCAAAATCAAAAAAGCCCGGAACGTCAACGATATTTATTTTAGTATCTTCCCAATAAGTATACGCGCAGGCAAGAGAAATTGATATTCCCCTTTGCATTTCTTGATCGTCGTGATCCATAACCGTATTTTTGTCGGTAGTCTTTCCTAGTCGGTCAATGCTTTTACCATTAAACAAAATAGCCTCTGCAAGCGATGTTTTGCCTGCGCCACTATGCCCGATAATAGCAATATTCCTTATGTTTTCTGACAATATTTTACCCATAATTAATTTCCCCCTATATTGTGCGGTAAAAATGTTCACGCCTTTTGCGTTAAATTAATTATAAACTATATCAATCAATTTTTCAAGGGGGTTTTAAAAAATAATTATTTACTCTTTATTTCGAAAGCGCCTTTATTCGTCCTCTTCTGAACAAATATTGCCGAAAATAGTAAACTCTTGACAAGGTTTTCCTTGACAATTTTGTGGGTGTGAAGGTGGACAATTAGGCGCGCACGACGGCGGACAATCTTTTTTCTTGTCGTACTTTTTTTCTTCTATAGGTATTGCCGAACCTAAATTAGTACAACCTATGTTGACTAATATAACGTCACTTCCTATTTTTATAATTTTCCTTTGGTCTATATAAATAGTAGAGCGATCAAACAAACAAAATAACCCACCGCGCTTTTTAGCAGGCACGGATATACCAACTAAAATTCCTTTAGGGAAATCCAAAGTCAAATCCACAACTTTGCCAAAACTTTGCCCGTCGACGACGTTTATAACGTCTCTTTTTCTCAAATCCTTAAAAGTCAGTTCCATACTGCTATGTATATGTTAAACAGCTCAAAAAAATCACAAAAAAATGACCTTGCAAATTGCAAAGCCACGTTTATCGTTTAGTTTATTATAAAACTTGTAAATATTTATCTATTCTATTTGAAGTTTTTTCGTTTGCATTAGAAATAACAACTTGCTTGCCGTTTGCTTTAGCTTTTTTGTTTAGCGTTGCAATTTTTTCAAGTGCCGTTTGGTCTATTCCGTCAACTTCTGCAAGGTCTATTTCTATGCTTTCGCTATTGCAAAGCGCCTTTTCTGCTTGTTCAACAAATTTGTTTGCATTAGCAAAGAATATTGCGCCTTTAGATTTAATTACACTCTTGCCGTCAGCAACGCTTATTTCCGTTTTCAAGCCCTTCTTGAAGTTGCAAATATTGATTAAAAGAGTTATAGCAACACCGCCTAAAACACCATAAGTCAAGTCGAAAACGATAGTCAACACGCAAGTTATAATAAGCACGATTGAATCTCTAACGCCAAACTTTGCAAGTTTAGAAAAGAGTTTAAATCTGCTCATATTAATTGCTACGGAAGTTAAAATTGCAGAAAATACTGCAAGTGGTATAAATTTAACCACACCCATTAGCAAGAAATACAAAGCCATAACGAACACGGCGTGGAAAACGCCCGCAAGCGAACTCTTTGCCCCGTTTTCAATGCTTGCCGCAGTTCTTGCGATAGCACCCGTTGCAGGAAGTCCACCTAGAAGAGAAGAAAACACGTTGGCAACACCTTGACCAACAAGTTCTTGGTTTGGATTAAAAGTAGTTCCCGTCATTCCAGACGCAACGGTTGCAGAGAGCAAACTTTCTATTGCGCAAAGGAAAGCGATTACTATTGCAGGCACAATTAAAGCACCAAAATTAACAGCGCCAATACCAGAAAAATCAACGGGGAAAAATCCCGCTTGAATATCACCGTATTTAGAGCCGATAGTGTCTATTTTTGCACCCAACACCCCGTTAAGCAATGCCGTAAGCCCCGTGCAAACTATTATTGCAACTAGTGCAGACGGTATCTTTTTATTAATCTTTGGCAAAATTATAACTACGGCTAGT
This sequence comes from Christensenellaceae bacterium, assembly GCA_045647825.1. Taxonomy (GTDB): domain Bacteria; phylum Bacillota; class Clostridia; order Christensenellales; family Borkfalkiaceae; genus UBA1259. The sequence goes on along the minus strand of JAZRMS010000287.1, from coordinate 961 downwards.
CCCACAAGACCAACGGCACAAGTCGCTAGATCGAAAGTGGAAATATTTTCTACGTAAGAAATAAGTTTATGGATAACTTCTGAGCCTGTTGAATCAAGCCCAAAAAGGTCTTTGATTTGACCTACGATAAGCGTTATGCCTATACCCGTGGTAAATCCTATCGTGATAGGATAAGGGAAAAATTTCATTATGCTACCGCATCTAAAAAGCCCCATTAAGACTAGTATCACGCCAGCCATAATTCCAGCAATGGCAAGTCCCAAAACGCCTATTTCAGGATTTCCTAAATAGCCGAACAAAATAACAACGAACGCGGCAGTCGGGCCACCTATTTGAAATCTACTTCCACCAAGCGCAGAAATAAAAAATCCTGCAACGATAGCCGTGATAATTCCTGCTTGAATTCCGTTCATTGCAGCGCCGTCAGGCACGGATTGAATACCCAAAGCGATTGACAAAGGCAAAGCAATTATAGCCACCATTAAGCCTGCCAAAAGGTCGCCCACAAGGTCTTTCTTTTGATAATTTTTTAGACATCTAAAAAGTTCTGGTTTCATTTCCTTTTTCCTCTCTTTTTTACCTACAATATTTTAGCACAACTTTTTATAAATGTTAAATAATTTCACGTAATAAATAAAAAAATAAGGCTATGTCACAGAGAATGGTTGATTTACACCAAAATTATTTTGGTGGGTTAACGAGGAAAATGCAAGAAAGACAAGCGCTTTGTGAGGGCGCATAAGATAAGTTTTCTGTAACCAAACAAAACGCACAGTATTTCGCAGGATTTTTCCGTTAAAAATCAACCAAGTGATGTGACAGAGCCAAAAATAAAGGGCGAAAAACGCCCTTTAACTTATTTTACTATACCGCTAACGTCTAAATTTTCTATAATTGAATTTAGTGGGTTTTGTAGATATAATTTATCAAGTCCCAACAAACTTCCGTCTAGTAATGGAAA
>JAZRMS010000286.1:0-4463 GCA_045647825.1 Christensenellaceae bacterium | reverse complement strand
TTCCTTAGCCACAGCGTCTGTATAATAAGGGTTAGGAGCAACAGTACCCATTCCGCCGGTATTTAAACCTTTATCACCATCAAGCGCACGCTTGTGGTCCATAGAGGAAATCATAGGTATTAAAGTTTTTCCGTCGGTAAAAGATAGAACGGAAACTTCTGGCCCTGTTAAAAACTCTTCTATAACAACGTTTGCACCAGATGCACCAAACACCTTGTCTTCCATCATAGACTTAACCGCTTGCTTTGCATCTTCTAGCGTTTCTGCAATGATAACGCCTTTACCAAGAGCCAAACCGTCTGCCTTTATAACGATAGGCATATCTTGTTTTTCAAGATAATCAAATGCAGATTGCATATCAGAAAAGGTTTCGTACGCCGCTGTTGGAATTCCATATTTTTTCATTAAGTTTTTAGAAAAAATCTTACTTCCTTCTATAATTGCAGCCTCTTTGGTCGGTCCAAAACAAGGAATACCCTTTTCGTTTAGAGCGTTTACTGCACCTAATACTAAAGGATCATCTGGAGCAACTACTGCAAAGTCGATTGCATTTTCAACTGCAAAATTTGCAATAGCGTCTATATCTTTAACGTTTATGTTAACCGTTCTAGCATCTGCGGCGATACCGCCGTTTCCTGCAACTGCAATTATTTCTTTTATTTTTTTACTTTTTTTCAAACTTTGGATAATGGCGTGTTCTCTTCCGCCGTTTCCTACTACTAAAACTTTCATTTTCCTTTCTCCAAATATTAGTGGTGGAATAAGCGCATTCCTGTAAACGCCATAACCATACCGCGTTCGTCGCACGCTTCAATAACCAAATCATCTCTAACAGAGCCACCCGGTTGAGCAACGAAAGAAACGCCACTCTTTGCAGCGCGTTCAATGTTGTCGCTAAATGGGAAGAACGCATCTGAACCCAAAGCAACGCCAGAAACTTTAGAAAGAATTTCCTTCTTTTCTTCTCTTGTTAAAAGTGATGGCTTTTCGGTGAAATATTTTTGCCATACGCCGTCAACCAACAAATCTTCACCTTCATCAGAAATATAAATATCGATAACGTTATTTCTGTCAGGTCTGCCAACTGTTGGCAAGAAAGGAAGATTTAACACCTTGTCACTTTGGCGCAAGAACCAGTTGTCTGCTTTGCTACCAGCAAGGCGAGTACAATGAATTCTAGATTGTTGACCTGCACCAACACCGATTGCTTGTCCACCGTGAGCAAAGCAAACAGAGTTAGATTGGGTGTATTTTAACGTGATGAGCGCGATAATCAAATCTTGAATTGCGCTTTCTGGTAAATTTTTATTTGCAGTAACCACTTCTTTGGTTACAAGTTCTCTATCAATCTTAAAGTTGTTTCTGCCCTGTTCAAAGGTTATGCCGAAAACTTGCTTGATTTCCTTTTCTTCTGGAACGTAGTCAGGGTCGATTTGAACGACGTTATAAGTTCCGTTTCTCTTTGCTCTTAAAATTTCAAGAGCCTTTGGTGAATAAGAAGGAGCGATAATTCCGTCAGAAACTTCTCTCTTAATAATTTTTGCAGTCGTTTCGTCGCACTCATCAGATAGAGCAATCCAGTCGCCGAAAGAGCTCATTCTGTCCGTTCCCCTTGCCCTTGCATAAGCGCAAGCGATAGGAGAATCGTCAAGCCCTTCGATATCGTCTACAAAGCAAGACTTTTTCAAAACTTCTGGGAGTTTTTCGCCAACTGCAGCACTAGTAGGGCTAACGTGTTTGAAAGAAGTTGCACAAGGCTTGCCCGTTGCAGCCTTTAGTTCTTTAACCAACTGCCAAGAGTTAAAAGCATCTAGGAAGTTAATATAACCAGGTCTTCCGTTAAGTATGGTAACGGGGAGTTCTTTGCCGTTGTCCATATATATTTTTGCAGGTTTTTGGTTGGGGTTACAACCATATTTTAATTCAAATTCTTTCATGTTTTTCTCCTACTTGTTCTTGTTTATAAGAATATTGTCTTCCTTTCCGTTCTCTAAATCAATATAGCGAACGTAAAGAGAAATTTTATTGTCTTCGTTAAGATTTTCCCAAATATCATCTGCAAGTTCTTTTGCAGTATTTGGCATTATAACGCGTTCTGGCTCTCCTTCAAAAGTAGGGATAGGATTGCCGTCGCACTTATAGGTGTGAATAAAATGACCTATTCCGTTAAGAGCAGAATAATCAAAGGTAAATCTATTGCAAGCAGTTCCTTCGTCATCCGCCGCCTTCAAAATGCTCATAGAATAGTCAAAGCCATTGTCGTTAAAGTTTACGATACCACTAATTCTTGGGGTAAGGTTTGGCGCATCAGGCTCAAATTCGCGAGTTGCAAGCGCTTCTCTAAATCCACCCTTTCCTTCCTTTATAAAATCATATACGGTATCAGTTTGATTTCCGTTGGTAACGATTAATTTGTTGTCGATAACTCTAATAGGCGAATAAATGATAAGGGTTGGATCGCCAGCCTTTTCTGCGTCGAAAGGATAAATAGTAACGTCCTTTCCTTGCTCAACAAACACACGGTTTCTTGAGTTAACACTTCTACCCATAATAAAGTAAGCAATACACGCTTTCTTTCCATCTTGACTTTTGCCGATAACGATTCCCCTTCCAACGTATGGGTTTCCGTTAACGAGTTTTCCTATACTTTCAGCTTTTACAACGCTCATATTATTCTCCTTTTACAATACCTTTACAAACTTTTTCTAATGATGCTGGCAAAATTTTCCACTCTGCCTGTTCCATAACTCTTTTTTGCAACACTTCCGGCGTGTCGCCCTTTCTTATTTTAACGGCCTTTTGCATAATAATCTTTCCGCCGTCTGGAACTTCGTTCACAAAATGCACGGTTGCGCCCGTCACTTTAACTCCGTAGCCAAGCGCCGCCTCGTGAACTCTTAATCCGTAAAACCCTTCCCCACAAAAACTTGGGATAAGCGAAGGGTGAACGTTTATTATTCTGTCCTTATATAAATCGGTGAAATTCTTGGACAATATACACATAAATCCTGCAAGAACGATAACTTCTGCCTTGCACTCTGATAGTTCTTTAATTAAATCTTGTTCGAATTCGCTTTGCGTTTTACCCTTTTTTACAACTACTGAAAAATCAATACCAGCGTTTTTTGCACGCTCTAACGCATAAGCGCCTTCTTTATTAGAAATAACTTTAACCAACTTTCCGCTTTCAAGTTTTCCTTGCTTTTCAAAATCGATTATTGCTTGAAGATTTGTTCCGCCCCCCGAAACGAGCACGGCAACGTTAGCTTTTCTTTTCACGAATATACTCCAAAAAATTAAACTATTTCTATTTTGTTATCAGACTTAACTATTTCGCCCATAACGTAAGCATCTTCACCGCAATCACGAAGAATTTTAACTGCCTTTTCAGCATCTTCTTTTGCAACGACAACGCTCATTCCAACGCCCATGTTAAAGGTGTTGAACATATCTCTTTCAGAAACGCCACCAACTTTTGCAAGAAGTTTGAATATAGGAAGAATTTTAACTGCGCTCTTATCAATTTTTGCGCCAAAACCATCTGGAATACTTCTTGGAATATTCTCATAGAAACCACCACCGGTGATATGAGAAATAGCCTTTACCTTAACTTTATCAATCAAAGCAAGGATAGACTTAACGTAAATCTTGGTTGGGGTTAAAAGTGTTTCGCCAAGGCTCTTTCCACCAAGTTCTTCTACCGGTGAAGTTAAATCTGCCTTTTCAACGTCGAACACCTTTCTTACAAGAGAGAAACCGTTACTGTGCACACCGCTTGATGCAAGCGCAATAACAACGTCTCCTTCCTTCATCGTCTTGTTGTTAAGGATTTTCTTTTTATCAACAACACCCACAGAGAAACCTGCAAGGTCGTATTCGTCAACAGGATAAAATCCTGGCATTTCTGCAGTTTCGCCACCAATTAGCGCACAGCCTGCTTGAACGCAACCTTCTGCAACGCCAGAAACGATTGATGCAACGCGTTCAGGCACGTTCTTGCCAACTGCAACGTAGTCAAGGAAGAACAAAGGTTTTGCACCACAACAAATAACGTCGTTAACGCACATAGCAACGCAGTCGATACCAACCGTGTCGTGCTTGTTCATAAGGAAAGCAAGTTTTAACTTTGTTCCCACGCCGTCAGTTCCACTAACGAGAACGGGGTTTTTAACCTTTCCAAGTTCAAAAAGTCCACCAAAACCACCGATATCAGAGCATACGCCGTCTGTCATAGTTCTTTTGATGTGGCTTTTCATAAGTTCAACCGCTTTGTAACCTGCGGTAATATCTACACCTGCTGCTTTATAGCTTTCGCTGAAACTTTTTTCGTTCATAATTTTTTCCGTCCTCTTTAATGTCTTTTTGTTTTTTCTTCTATGTTTATTTTATTTTCGTACTTGTTTACTGCTGGTGTTGGAATTTCGGTTACGTATTTACCTTCAAAGCACGCATAACAAAATCCG
>JAZRMS010000285.1:0-2369 GCA_045647825.1 Christensenellaceae bacterium | reverse complement strand
TCCACACGATATAACCAAACGGCAAGCTAAAGAGCTGTACAAGCTCGTAAAAGACCTTCAACCAAACTGTTTAGTCAACTCTAGAATAGGTCACGGGTATGGAGATTATAACTCTCTTGGCGACAACACCGTTTCAACTATTCCACTTGGCGTTCCAAACGAATGCTTGGTAACCTTAAACGATACTTGGGGCTTTAGGGAATACGATCACAACTGGAAAACTGGCGAAGAAATTATCGACAAACTCACGCGCTGTACGGCAACGGAGTCTAGTTTTTTGGTTAACGTTGGACCTGATAAGCACGGTAGAGTTCCAAAAGAAACTTCAAAAGTTTTAACTACGTTAGGAAAGTGGACGGATAGGTACATGGAAGTAGTAAACGACTCTCAAAGAACACCTTTCCTTTGTGGTTTTGAGTGGGGTAGCGCTTCGCTATCTAAAGACGGAAAAAGATTGCATTTATACGTTGTGGATAACGATACCGAACAAATATGCTTAAATGGAATTAAGGGTGAAGTTGAAAAAGTAATTGAAGTCGGTGGGAAAGAACAAGAGTTTGATTTTATAAATGAAGAGTTAAAAATAAAATTCAATAGAAAAAACAAACACGCCATTATTCCTGTAATTACGATTTACTTTAAGGAAAAAGCAAGTTTTTCTAATCTTTCAATAGAGCACGGAAATTTGTTAACGCTAACACCGTATTATGGCAAAAAGTTTAGGATAGAAGGTGAAGAACACGTTAACGTTGAGCTTGTTTTTGAATACAATTTATACGACCCGTTGTGGGGTAAACGTGGGCTTGGGCTTGGTTTTAACTCTGCCGTTATTTCTTGGGAAAGCGATAAAGAGTATTTAGAGTGGCAAGCAGAGTTTACTCGCGACGGGGAATATGAATGCGAACTAGTTACTACCCAAATGCGTGGCGAAGGCATTGCAGAAGTTGAAATAGACGGGCAAGTTGTTGATAAAACTATAAAGGCGGATAACTTTGATCGTTTTTATAGCTTGAGTAGGACTGGCGCAGACAATTCAAGGTGCGTTTATAATCTTGGTAAAGTTAAAGTTGAAAAAGGCTTGTCAACCATATTTTTAAGACGCAAGGGCGTGGGCGCAAATATACCACTAATTCAATTAAATTTTAGAAAAATATAAAGAAAAACGGACGAAATTCGTCCGTTTTTTAATATTATAAAAATTTCATGAGTCTTTTTCTATAACTTTCTTCTGCCGTCAAAAGTTCATTTAACTGCTCAAAAACACCTTCGTCCAAATTAGAGCGTTCGTTTTTCATTGCAGTAAGTTCGTTAATTCCCATTTCAGTCCCTTTAAGCATCATTTCCGCCACTTGATTTTTACTGTCGTCAACCATAGTTTTCATTTTTATACTAGTCCAAAGCATAGCTTTTTTGAAAGGGTTAATATCTTTCGGCTCAACACCCTTTTCTTTCATAAAAGAAGAAACGTTCCCAATAACTTTTTCATACCCTTCGTATTCTTCTCTAAGTTCGTTTTTTAATCCACTATCTTTAACGTTTGGCAAGAGATTAGAAATGCTTTGGAGCGCAATGTGTGCGTTTTTATAAACGTCGTTAATTGCTCTTGTGTTATATTCGTTAAGTTTCATATCTGTCCTCCAAAATATAGTTTGTATTTTTAGTATAAAATTATTCGCTAAAAAGAAGTAAAAACAAGTGAAAATCGTTTGACATTTCACTTGCAATAGTATAGAATACTAGGGTAACCGCGCGAAAGGGGTTTTTTAAGTGTGTCAAAACCACCCCAAAATTCAATTCGGCGAGTCAGGTTAGAGGAGGTAAATTATGTACGCAATCGTAGAAAACGGTTCAAAGCAGTACAAGGCAGAAGTTGGTTCAGTTATCAGATTTGAAAAACTTTCTGCAGAAGTAGGCGCTAAAGTAGAGTTTGACGTTTTAATGATCTCTGATGAAAACGGAGTTAAAGTGGCAGACGAAGCAAAGGCATTTAAGGCAGTTGGCGAAGTTTTGGAACAAGGAAAGGAAAAGAAAATCGTTGTTTTCAAATACAAAGCTAAAAAGAATGAAAGAAAGAAACAAGGTCACAGACAGCCTTTCACGGCAGTTAAGATTCTTGAAATCGTTCAAAAATAAGTGGGAGGAAAGAAATATGATGTTTTTATTTAGATTATTTGCTCACCACAAAGGTGGCGGTAGCACCAAGAACGGCAGAGACAGTAACGCAAAAAGACTTGGCGTTAAGAGAGTTAACGGTCAAGAAATTTTAGCAGGCGGAATTATCGTTCGTCAACGTGGAACAAAAATCCACCCAGGCAACAACGTAGGTTTGGGTAAAGACGATACCTTATACGCTCTTATTGACGGCGTAG
>JAZRMS010000284.1:0-1903 GCA_045647825.1 Christensenellaceae bacterium | reverse complement strand
TAATAAATTACTAGGGTTTGACCGTACTATTGTGTCTGACATAGCAGGCACTACTAGAGATGCGATCGACACCCCTTTTGAATACAATGGTCAAAAGTATACTTTAATTGATACTGCTGGAATAAGAAAGAAAAAAAGTGTTGAAGAAGACCTTGAATATTATAGCGTTTTGAGAGCATTAGGTGCTATACGCCGTGCAGACGTTTGTATCATGATGATTGATGCTAATGAAGGAATTACTGAACAAGACATTAAAATTTGTGGCTATATTCACGAACAAGGTAAACCTTCAGTTATAGTTATGAACAAGTGGGATTTGATTGAAAAGGATACTAATACTATAAATAAGTTCAACTATGATTTGGGTGAACAACTAAAGTTTATGGATTATATTCTTCCTGTGTATGTGTCTGCTAAAACAGGTCAAAGAACGGATAAAATTTTAGATCTTGCAAAACGAGTTCTTGAAAACTCAAACAGAAGAATTTCTACTGGTCAGTTAAACGATTTGATTTTAGATTGCGTTAGGGCAAACGAGCCACCTTCTGTGAACGGAAAAAGACTTAAGATTAAATACGTTACCCAGCTTGGTGTTAATCCACCTTCGTTTTTGTTCTTTGTAAACGAAACGGCTTTGATGCATTTTTCATATAAACGTTATTTAGAAAATAATTTAAGAAAAGCGTATGATTTTTCTGGTACTCCTATAAAAATTATGGTAAGGGAGCGCGAAGACGATGAGTAATTTAGTTGTGTTGATTATTTTGGCTGTGTGCAGTTATTTGCTTGGCAACGTTAACTGGGCGTTAATCATATCAAAACTAAAGAAAACCGATATTAGAAAACTTGGTAGTGGTAATCCAGGTACACTCAATATGAGTAGAAATCTGGGGCTAAAAGCAGGTTTGCTTACCTTTTTCTTGGATATTATGAAAGGTTTTTTGCCTTGTCTTGTTGCTTTTTTTGTTCTTGGGGACAAAACTTTTGATGGTAGCGACTATCTTGTCCGCGATTTTGGTATTTATATGTGTGGTTTTTGTGCCGTAATGGGACATATTTTTCCTGCACTACTCAAGTTTAAGGGAGGCAAAGGTATTGCATCAACGATAGGTGTTATGTTGTTTTGTTCGTGTGCGTTTGGTATTGCATGGACTGCACTTGTTGTTATGGCGCTAGTTGCTGCATTAACTTTTATATATTTTACAGAGTTTGGCGCAATGGGGTCTTTTATTGCGATCACCCCACCAGCAATAGGTTGCACTATTAGATTGTATTTTGAATATGGTGGAACAACTAATAAAACGGCAATTATATTTTACGTTTTAACGGATATGATTATTTTTGCTTTGTGCTTGTTTACTTGGTTTGCTCATAGACATAATATTCACAGAATGCTTGCTGGGGAAGAACATCCTACTTCAATAAAGCAAATGGTTGTAAAAAGAAAAGCAAAAAAAGTTTCTAATGAACGACAAACACCAAATGATTAGTATTTTTAGCAAAATAACATAATTAAATAAAACCTCTCATATATTACTTTTGAAATGTGTGGGAGGTTTTTTTATGGAAAAATACGATATTTATAAGGATATCGCATCTAGAACAGAAGGCGATATTTATATCGGTGTTGTTGGACCTGTAAGAACGGGCAAGTCAACTTTTATAACGAAATTTATGCAATCGCTTGTTATTCCAAATATAAGTAGTAAATTGCAAAAACAAATAGCAACTGATGAGATGCCACAGTCGGCAGACGGCAAAACAATAATGACTACGCAACCAAAATTCGTGCCAGCCAACGGCGTTAAAGTTCAGTTTAAAAATAGGGCTACTGCAAACGTTAAATTGATAGATTGCGTTGGATATATGGTGGAACAACTAATAAAACGGCAATTATATTTTA
>JAZRMS010000283.1:0-2797 GCA_045647825.1 Christensenellaceae bacterium | reverse complement strand
ATTAAACTAATCGACAAGAGAGCAGAGAAAGAGCAAGAAGATACTTTCTATTACGAAGGTGGTATTGCGCACTTTGTTGACGATTTGTGCAAAACCAAGAAACCACTTTTTGAAAAACCTATTTATTTTGACGTGTTCTTTGGCGACACGGAAGTTGAAGTTGCGCTTCAATACACCGAAACTTATAACGAAGTTATTTATGCGTTTGCAAACAACATTAATACTGAAGAAGGCGGAACACACCTTGAAGGGTTTAAGAGTTCGCTAACTAGAATAATCAACGATTTTGGTAAAAAGCTTAACGTGTTTAAGGGGGATGAAAAAGTTTCTTCTGACGACGTTAGAGAAGGTATCGTTGCAGTAGTATCTGTAAAACTAACAGAGCCACAGTTTGAAGGTCAAACAAAAACCAAGCTTGGCAACAGCGAAATGCGAAACCACGTTACCAAAGCAATGAACGAATATTTTGGCACTTATTTAGAAGAAAATCCTTCTAAAGCAAGAGAAGTGTTGAATAAGTGTTTGATGGCTCAAAGGGCTAGGGAAGCTGCAAGGGCGGCAAGAGAAAACACTAGAAGAAAAGGTGCGCTAGAATCTACCACTTTGCCTGGAAAACTTGCAGACTGTTCTGACAAAAATCCAGCATTTTGTGAGATATTGATAGTAGAGGGTGACTCTGCAGGCGGAAGCGCAAAACAAGGAAGAGATAGAAGATTCCAAGCAATTTTGCCATTGCGCGGTAAAATTCTTAACGTTGAAAAAGCAAGACTTACTAGAGTGCTTGAAAACGAAGAAATTAGAAGTATGATCACGGCTTTTGGTTGTGGTATTCACGAAGACTTTGATGAAACAAAACTTCGTTACGATAGAATTATTTGCATGACCGACGCGGACGTTGATGGTAGCCATATTAGAATTTTGCTTTTAACTTTCTTCTTTAGATTTATGCGCCCACTTATAGAAAAAGGTCACGTGTATATTGCACAACCACCACTATATAAAGCAACTAAAAACAAAGTGGACAAATATTTGTATTCAGACAAGGAATTAAACGAATATCTTGCAGAAGTAGGAAAGTGCGATATTCAAAGATATAAAGGTTTAGGTGAAATGGACCCAGAGCAACTTTGGGAAACGACTATGAACCCAGAAACGAGAACAATGCTTCGCGTTACGATGGAAGATGCGTTAGAGGCAAACGAAACGTTCACAAGACTTATGGGTGATGACCCAGAATTAAGACGTGAATTTATAGAAAACAATGCAAAACTTGTTAAAGAGCTTGACGTTTAATAGGATAGGAGGAAAAAATAATGGCTAAAAAAGAAATTTCATCAGAACTTTCTGCAGAATTTAAAGAGACTCTAGAAAAAACTAAACTAATAAACGTAGAAGTAAATAACGAAGTTAAAAAATCCTTTATTGCATATGCAATGGCGGTAAACGTTTCTCGTGCTATACCAGACGTAAGGGACGGTATGAAACCCGTTCATAGACGTATTTTATACGCTATGCACGATATGGGATTAACTAGCGATAAAGCGTTTAAAAAGTGCGCGAAAATCGTCGGTGAAGTTTTGGGTAAATATCACCCACACGGCGATAGTTCAGTTTATGATGCGTTAGTTCGTTTGGCGCAAGATTTCTCAATAAACTTCCCGTTAGTTGATGGACACGGAAACTTTGGTTCTGTGGACGGTGACCCTGCTGCAGCATATAGATATACCGAAGCAAGACTTTCAAAGCTTGCTAACGAAATGTTAAAGGAAATTGATAAAGATACGGTTGATTTCTATCCTAACTTTGACGATACTGAAATGCAACCTGTTGTTTTGCCATCTAGAATTCCAAACATTTTAGTAAACGGCGCAGATGGTATCGCTGTTGGTATGGCAACGAATATTCCACCACACAACCTTGCTGAATGTTTAGATGCTTGTATTGCATTAATGGATAATCCAGAAATTACAGCAGAAGAACTCATGGAATACGTTCAAGCGCCCGACTATCCAACGGGTGGCGTTTTGATGGGTAGATCTGGTATAAAGCAAGCTTATCTTACTGGTAAGGGTGGCTTTGTTTTGCGCGCTAAATGCGAAATAGAAGAATTTAACAATGGAACGAGAGAAAGAATAGTTGCAACCGAACTCCCATATCAAGTAAACAAAGCAATGCTTATTAAGAATATTGCAGATATGGTTAAGGACAAGAGAATTGATGGTATAAGCGATATCAAAGACGAGTCTGATAGACACGGTATGAGAATTGTTATCGACTTAAAGAAGGATGCAAGCGCTCAAGTTGTGTTGAACACCTTGTATAAACACACAAACCTTCAAGTTAAGGACGGAATTATTCTTCTTGCACTTGTAGATGGCGAACCAAAGATTTTGGGATTAAAACAGATTTTAGAGCATTATATTGCACACCAAGAATCAGTTATCGTTCGTCGTACTAAATATGACCTAGCAAAAACTGAAGAGCGTGAACATATCGTTAAGGGGCTAGTTATTGCGCTAGCAAATATCGATAGAGTTATTGAAATAATTCGCGCTTCATCAGATAAAAACACCGCTTGTTCTGCATTAGTAAACGAATTTGAGCTTTCAGATAAACAAGCAAATGCAATTTTGGAAATGAGATTGCAACGTTTAACAAGTATGGAAGTTGAAAAACTAAAAGAAGAACTTGTTGAATTAGATAAAATTATAGTAGATCTAAAAGATATCCTTTCAAACGAAGCTAGAGTTAAAGCAATCATTAGAAAAGATATGGAAGAGATTAAAGAAAAATATCC
>JAZRMS010000282.1:0-1653 GCA_045647825.1 Christensenellaceae bacterium | reverse complement strand
TTTAAAAAATATACTGACCTTTATATTGTTATCTGCTAGAATTTGCGGTAACAACCACTAACACCTAAAAATTAAAATTAGACGGGGATTTTTATGAAATGGTTTGCAGACCCTTTAAAAAGAAGTAGAATTATGTACATAATCCAAGCAGATTTAGAGTATCTTATAAATCTACTTGTTACGGGCGCTTTTCTGGCAACCCTTACAACTCAGCTTGGTATGTCGGACAGCTTAACGGGAATTATATCGTCTTTTTCCAGTTTGGGCTGCCTTTTTCAGATGATTTCGTTTATATTCCGTAGGGGAAGCGTCAAAAAATTTGTTATACTGCTAAGCCTTTCAAATCAGGTTTTATTTATACTTTTATACCTTATTCCCTTAGGCAACGCGCCCTATTTAAAATATTTATTTATAGGCTGCCTTTTCTTTGCGCTATTTATTTACAACGTTGCCCACCCTAAAAAAATAGACTGGCTTATGTCTATGGTGGATGAAGGTAACCGCGGTATTTTTACGGCAAATAAAGAAATAATTTCACTTGTAACGGGAATTGTTTTTAATATGGTTATGGGCGCCTTAATGGACTATTTTAAACTAAGGGGAGAAACAAAAATTGCCCTTATTCTGGGCGCGGTAACCTTGTTTTTCCTTTCAATACTTCACGTTGCAAGCATTTCACTTGCTATAGATAAGCAAAATCCCGAAAATAAAAAAGGGGCATTTTCCTTTAAAGAAAGTATTTCTTTTTTAAGTGATAAAAACACCCTAAAACTAATTTTTGTTTTTATTTTATGGTACGTTTCAAACTACACAACAGTTTCCTTTTACGGCACCTACCAAATTAAAGAACTTGGTTTTAGCCTTACAACCATTTCAACAATCACCATAGTTTCAAGTATAGTTAGAATTTTTGTTTCACGGTTTTGGGGTTCCTATGCCGATAATAACGGTTTTGCAAAAATGCTTTGCATTTGTTTAGGCGTTACGGTAATTGCCCATATTTTCGCCGCTTTTTCTGTGCCCTCAAACGGAATTATAATGTTTACCCTCTACTCTGTGTTTTATTACATAGGTCAAGGCGGAATTGGCAGCGGACTCATAAACATTTGCTTTGACTATATGCCCTATACAAAAAGGGCTGATTTTATGGCATTTGCTCAGGCTTTTGCAGGTCTTTCAGGATTTTTAACAACCCTTATAATGAGCACCTTGGTTACCTACATTCAGCAAAACGGAAACCAATTTTTAGGATTTAATCTTTACGCACAGCAGGTAACTTCAATTATTTCTTCTATATTAGGAATTTTGGTTGTTGTTTATATTATTGTTTTTATTTTCCCCATGAAGCGTATAAGAGGAAAAAAGACATTTTAAAAATCATAACCACCCGTCAAACGGGTGGTTATGTGTTTCGGACGTTCCGTCCTCAACTGGCTAAAGCCATAAAACTTATCACCCTGCTGACAAATCGGCAGGGTGATTTTTCTATCTATTGTAAAAAAATTGCATTTTTGTTATAATAATTAAAAGAGGTGCAATAGGAAATGAAAATCAAACTATGCAGAATTTTTAATGTTTTTAATAAGGCAACAATAATTTACTCATTAATACTTTTGTTTGCTACCTTAATTTTTGGATTCATATATAATAATT
>JAZRMS010000281.1:0-6276 GCA_045647825.1 Christensenellaceae bacterium | reverse complement strand
GTGTCAAGTTGGTTGGCAGGAGATAATTTTACTGCCGTTGGGAAACCTGCACCACCAAGACCAACGATACCAGCAAGTCTAATTCTTTCGATTATGTCTTCTGGCGTGTAATCTACAAGGCTTTCAAAGAAAACTTCGTCTTCTCTTCCGTCGTTTTCAATAACGATATATTTTCTAGGAAATCCTGCGCCCGTCATAATATCTTCAATAGCAGTAACAGTACCACAAGTAGAAGAATAAACGTTTGCAGAAATAACGCCGTTTGCTTTTGCAATAAGTTGTCTTTTGTTCACCACGTCGCCAACGTTAACCACGGGGATTGCGGGTGCACCTATATGTTGAGATAAACACACGTAAACCTTTTTTGGCGTGGGCATTTTAACTATGGGGCTATCGGCGCATAAATATTTCATGTCGTTAACGTGAATGCCGTAGCGATAGTTTTTTCCTTTTCTAATGCTCAAAATAGTTCTCCTTTATTTTTTACGGATTAACATCCGCATTGTTTTTTTCCTTAAGTATCGGTAGTTTATTGATAGCAAAATACACAATCAAACCAACCGTAACACCCCCGATAACGCCTATTAAAGCAAGATAGGGGAGATATGACAAGTATTCTATCGTAGAAGTCACCAAACAAAACGTTGCGTTTTGAAGAGTGGTGTTAAGTATTGCGCCAGTCACACTAACGCAAACGATACTGACGTTTTTAACAATATATATTAGCACTAATTCGATAGAGAGTGCTACAAGTCCTGACGGCAAAGAGTATATTATCGAAGATAAATTCCCAGAAAACAAACTTCCAAGCGTCGTTTTGACTATTAAAACTGCAACGGCACATTTGCCACCTAAAAAGTAAACGGCAAACAATATAAACACGTTGGAAATACCCATTTTTGCACCGGGAAGAATTAATGGTGGAAAAAGGTTTTCCAGCATAAACGCAAGGGTTGCAAAAGCAGATAAAAGACTTGCTAAAACTATTTTACGAGTAAGACTTTTTCTCATATCAAAGCCCTCCCGTTATAGGATCTTTAAACTCATGTCCAAGTGGGGAAAGTTTGAGTTTGTGTGGCGCGCAATAGATAGCGCCAGAATTTTTTATTGCTGGGATATGTGTGCAGTCTTTAGAATTAGAGCAAGTGCTTTCTAAAACGCAAGCAGTTTTATTGTTAACGTCTATTTTAATAACGTTATATCTATCAACGTCTAATTGTGAATAAATAGTAATCAAATATCCAAATTCGGCATTTTCGCATTTAACTAGTTCTTTTTTAGCGTCGTTTATTTCAACTTTGCCCGAATCAAACTGATAAGTGAACACCGTTTGTCCATCTACTTCGCACTTAAATCCATCAAAAGAGTTTTGTGCTTTTGGGAAAGCGAAAGCAAAGAATAACACTATAACCAAAGCGAGCAAGATAGGGTATATAAAAAGGTCACCCTTAAGAAAAGTTTTTGGTTTTTTCAAGTTAGAATCTACAAAAATTTTCAACTTATCCCCCTATTATATCAACATATATTTTATGACATAAAAAGTCAAAAGTCAAGCGTAAATTACTATATTAATATAGTAATATTTGTAATTTTTTCTAGCAAATAAAACAAGATATGAAACATAAAAATTAAAATGTCCAAATGATAAAAAATAGTTGCAAAAAAGCGCGTAATGATTTAGAATATAATGTAGAGAGGTGCGTTATGATAGACGGAAAACTTTTGATAGAAAAATTGATAAGATACGCGGTTAAGTTTTTACACCTTAACCAAAGGGACGTTATTTATTTTAGAAACATACTTTTAAGAGAATTTAAGTTAGACGCTCCTTTTTTAGGGGAATATGATTTAAGTTGGATTGATAAATTAGACGTTCCCGACCTTTTGGTTGGCGAAGTAGAGCAATACGCGAAAGAAAACTCTCTTGTAGAAGAAGGGTTAGAAAATCTTTTCAGTACGTTCGTGTTTGGTCTTTTGTCGCCTATTCCATCAATTGTCAACCAAACGTTTAGAGATTTGAAAGAAAAAGACGGTATAGAAAAGGCTTGCGCTTATCTATACGATTTATCAGTAAAAAATAACTACGTTCAAAAAACGGCTATCGGTAGAAACTTGCATTGGATTTATCTAGACGGGGAAAAGTTTTTAGAAATTACCGTTAATTTAAGCAAGCCCGAAAAGGACAATAAAGACATTGCAAAACTTTTAACACTAAAAAAATCAGACGCAAAATACCCAGAGTGTTTGCTTTGTAAGGAAAACGAAGGTTATCAAGGCAGAGCAAATCACCCCGCAAGAGAAAATATAAGAACAATATCTTTGACTATGGGGGGAGAGCCTTGGTTTGTTCAATATTCGCCATACGCCTATTATAACGAACACATGATCGCTATTTCAGAAAGCCATACCCCTATGAAGATAAATGGGCAAACGCTAGAGAAACTATTAGACTTTGTGGACTTTTTCCCAAACTATATGATAGGCTCTAACGCAGCGCTACCCATAATCGGTGGTTCAATATTAAATCACGAGCATTTTCAGGGCGGAGAACACCTTATGCCAATGCATAAATGCGGTGTAAAAGAAGAGTATGAAATTAGTGAATATCCTACGTTAAAAATCGGCATTGCAGACTGGTACAATAGCGTAATAAGACTTGAAAGTAACGATAGAGAACTAATTAAAAAGGTGGGCAAGACCATTATAGAAGAGTGGGAAAACTACTCTGATATAGAGAACGAAATAATTTCACAAACTAACGAAACAAGGCACAATTCTCTGTCGCCCGTTTGTAGAAAAAATGGAAACGTTTATATATTAGACGTTATTTTGAGAAATAATCGCACAAGCGAAGAGTATCCAGACGGAATTTTCCACGCTCACCCAGAGTATCACAATATAAAAAAAGAAGGTATTGGCTTGATAGAGGCAATGGGATTGTTTATTTTACCGGGAAGACTTAAAAAGCAACTTGCAGATATTGCGCAAATACTTTGCAATGGGGTAGAGTGCGATATAAGCACTTTAGATGATGAAAATAACAACCTATTCGTTCATAGAAATATGATAAAAGACTTATTAAAAGATGGTTTTAGCAATTCGTTTGAAGATGCTCAAAGAAGAGTTTATCAAAGGGTGAACGAAACTTGCAAGAATATATTGTTTAACACGGCTGTATTTAAGGATACAAAGGTCGGTAGAAAAGGGTTTAACGCCTTTATGGAAAAAATCGGAGCAAAAAAGAGAGGTTAAAAAAATGAACGTTTTAGTTACGGGGGGAGCAGGATATATAGGCTCTCACACAACAGTTGAATTATTAGAAGCAGGACATAGCGTTGTTTGTATAGACAACTTGATGAATAGTAAGGTGGAAGCAGTTAAAAGGGTGGAAAATATAACCGGAAAAAGCGTTAAGTTTTATGAAGGGGATATTCGTGATAGAGAAATTCTAGACAAGATTTTCACCGAAAACAAGATTGATGCTGTTATAAACTTTGCAGGGCTTAAAGCAGTTGGCGAATCTTGTCAAAAGCCACTTGAATATTATGAAAATAACATAGAAGGACTTTTAATTTTGTGCTTTGCAATGAGAGATCACGGCGTTAAAAACTTGGTTTTCTCTTCTTCTGCAACGGTATATGGAAAGCCAAAGAGCGTTCCTATTAAAGAAGATTTCCCACTCTCAACGTCTAATCCATACGGCAGTACAAAACTGTTTATAGAATATATGCTAAAGGATTTATACAAGGCAGATCCAGAGTTTAATATAGCGATTTTGCGTTATTTTAACCCTGTTGGGGCGCATCCATCAGGTCAAATAGGCGAAGACCCTAAAGGAATTCCAAACAACCTTTGCCCTTATATAACCCAAGTTGCAGTTGGAAAAAGAGAATATCTTGGCGTGTTTGGCAATGACTACGATACCCCTGACGGTACTGGTGTTAGAGATTACGTTCACGTTGTTGACCTTGCAAAGGGACACGTTTTGGCAGTTAACAAGCTAAAAGAAAACCCAGGTTTGATTATAGTAAACCTTGGCACGGGTCGTGGTTATAGTGTCCTTGAAATGGTAAACGCTTTCTCAAAAGTGGTTGGAAAACCTATTCCATACAAAATTATGCCAAGAAGACCAGGGGATATAGACGAGTGTTATGCAGATACTTCGCTAGCGCAAGAGATTTTGGGATTTAAGGCAGAAAAAACGCTAGACGATATGTGTCGTGATGCAATGAATTGGCAAACAAAGAATCCAGATGGGTATGGTGAATAGTGAAAAAAGAATTAGTTATTAAAAATAAAGACAACTTTGATAATAGCGCGATAAAACTAATTATTTTGTGCGTGGCGTTATACGCCATTTCGTATTTGGGAAGAAAATCTTACGATTCTAGTATAAACGATATTATAAGCTATTACGGCGTTGGAAAGGGTGATGCCGGTATTATAGGAACGGGATTTTTTATAACGTATGCAATAGGTCAAGTATTTCACGGCTTAATGTGTAGATATTATAATCCCAAAATAATGGTGTTTATTTCTCTAATTGTGTGTGGGCTATGCAACTTTGCAATGGGCATAATGCCGGTTAGTGGGTTTGTTTATCTTAAATATATATGGATAATAAACGGATTTTTCTCTGCGGCACTTTGGTCTTTGCTTATATTGTTGCTTAATAGGGTGCTTGCAAAAAAGCGCTTAAAACAAGCGCTATACGCAATGTGTTTTCCCGTTTCGATAGGCATTTTTATCGTATACGTTGTAAGTGCGCTCTGCACTTCTCTTGGTGCTTTTAAGTCAACTTTTTATTTTTCTTCTATAACGATAGTGGCAATTGCGTTCGTTTGGATTGTTTGCTGTGGTGGATTAGTTAAAAAGTGCGTGGTTGAAAAACAAGAGCTTGACGGGGAAGAAGTTGTAACCTTTGGTGAAGATAAAGCAAAGCGCAAGCAAAAAACAAAGATAGAAAAATCATTTATAGTGCTTTTTGCAATACTAGCTTTCTTTGCGATAGTGAACAACTTTATTAAGGACGGCTTAACCACTTGGACGCCAACCATATTAAAAGAAAAGTATAGTTTAGACAACTCTATTTCGCTTGTATTAACGGTAATGCTTCCTATGTTTGCGCTTATGGGTGCAATGCTAGCAATAAAGCTAAACAAGAAATTCAAAAACTACGTGTCGCTTTGTGGAATATGTTATTTTATAGCAATGGTGATAATCGCTCTTTTGATATTGTGTTTAGGGCTAAATACTTGGGTTATAACGCTAGTTTGCTTTATGTTTGTTTCTATGGTAATGGCAGGCGTAAACAATATTTTAACAAGTATTTTTCCTTTGCAATGCAAAAACGTTAATGCAGGACTAGTTGCTGGATTAATAGATGGATTTTGCTACGTTGGTAGCGCGTTAAGTTCTTATGGACTTGGTGCGATTGCGCAGAATACCGGAAATTGGGACGTTATAATGTATTTGTTTGCAGGATTATCTGCTCTTTGCGTATTAATGGTTGTGATTTATGGTGTTGTCAATAGACTAAAAAAGGCAAAAACTAATAAAATAGGTTAAACCAAATATTGAAATAATGCGGTTTTTTGTAAAAAATGCAAAAAATCGCATTTTTTATTTGCGAAAATATTGCATTTTTATTAAAAAAGTATTAAAATTAAAATAACGAAAAGTTAAATTTCTTCAAAAAAGGAGAAAAATATGAAAAACGGATATGTAAAAGTTTGTTCTTGCACACCAGACATAAAGGTTGCAGACGTAGAGTTTAACAAAAGTTCTATTTTGGCACAAGTAAAAGAGTGTGAAAAACAAGGTGGGGAAATTATAGTATTCCCAGAACTTGCTTTAACCGGTGCAACTTGCAAAGACTTGTTCTTTTCAAGCGTGTTGCTTTCTGCATCTAAAAACGCACTAAAAGATATAGCCAAAGAAACTGAAAATGTAAATTCGTTGATTTTTATAGGTTTGCCATTAAAGAAATCAAACTCAATATACAACGTTGTTGCTACCTTGTGTAAAGGCAAGGTTTTAGGGTTTACGGTAAAGCAAAGCCTATCTTCAAACGGCGAACTTTTAGATGGAAGGTGTTTTTCTGCATTTGATTGTCAAGATTATATAGAATTTTTTGGCGAAAAGGTTGCTTTTGGCAAAAGCCTTGTTTTTGAAGATGAAATAAGAGAAGATTTTACAGTTAGCGCAGAAATAGGTGCTGACTTATTTATGCCTATATCCCCTTCAACAAACAGCGCTCTTAACGGGGCAAAGATT
>JAZRMS010000280.1:0-4679 GCA_045647825.1 Christensenellaceae bacterium | reverse complement strand
GGACCAGCTGGACCTTGCGGACCTTGAGGTCCCCTAGCACCACTTGCACCGGTAGGACCTTGTGGGCCACGAATCACAACGGTATTATTGCAGTTGCAATTTCTTCTTTGATTGCAACAAGAACAGTTGTTACGGTTGCAGTTGCAACCGTTACCAAAAAGACAACACATAAAAAAATTCCTCCTTTGTGTCAGTAATATTTTATTCCTTTTTTGATAAAAATGTTACTGACTAGGAGGAACGGGATTTATTTTGTTGGAAAGTCGATTTCGCTAACGTCAAGTGGCATATCGTATTGCATTTGTTCGTGATAGAGATCTTTATCGGCAAATGCACGGTCTAGCGTGAGCTTTAAATAACGGCAATTGCCCTCTGCAAGTAAATTTCCATCGTTATCATACATTTCGCCTTTTGCTGTAAATCCCCTTGCCGAATTAAAGGTTATATAAGCCCTTGCTTTAAGTTTTACGTCTGCTGGTACGGGTTTTCTATACGTTATGTTTAGCGTTGTCGTAACGCCGTAAACGTCAGGCTCAACAGCCCAAAGCGCTCTGCCCATAAGTTCGTCTAAAAGAGCAGCAATCATACCGCCGTGAGTTCGATCGGGATAACTTTGGTGTTCGCTTTTATAAGTGAATATAGATGCAACGCTACCGTCTTCTAATTCGTAAAAGGTTGCTTTTAAGCCTAGCGGGTTTTCCATACCGCAAATAATGCAGTTTTTGCTGTTTTTCTGCGTTCTAATTACTTTCATTTTATCGCCTTATTAAATGTATTTTTAATATTATATCACAAATAAATAAATAAGTAAAATCCTTGACAAGTTTTTGTGTCTGTGATATATTAAAAGTAAGAAAAGTATGATTTTTCCTACTTGTCTAACTTTTCAACTTGGAGGGTAATATGAATAAAGAAGACGGTAAATTTATTTTTGGCGTGTGTAAGGTGGGCGAAAAAGGGCAAATCGTTATACCAAAGCAAGCGAGAGAGGTTTTTAAAATATCGGCAGGGGATAGCCTTTTGCTAGTAGGTGATATACAAAAAGGACTTGCGCTTATAAAAACAGAAGTGTTTTCTTCTATAACTGACGAGGTTTTCAATAATGACTGACGTGATAAGAATAGAGAACTTATATAAAAGTTACGGAGACGTTAAAGCCGTTCAAAATTTGAGTTTCAAGATAAAAAGGGGAGAACTTTTTGCCTTTCTTGGTGTGAACGGAGCGGGAAAAAGCACTACTATTTCAATGATGTGCAAAACTATTCAAAAGGATAGTGGAAAAATTTTTGTTGACGGAAAAGATATCGACGTTGAAGACGATAGCGTTAAGAGAAGTATAGGAGTTGTTTTTCAATCTTCCGTGCTTGATAAATCGCTTTCGGTTAAAGATAACCTTGTTCATAGAGCAAGTTTGTATGGTATTATGGGAAAAGAGTGCCAAGATAAAATACAAAACCTATGCGATATGTTTAATATGAGTGATATATTAAATCGTACCGTTGGGAAATTGTCTGGTGGACAAAGAAGAAAGGTTGATATTGCAAGGGCACTTATCCACAACCCATCTATATTAATTTTAGATGAGCCAACCACGGGATTAGATCCTCAAACAAGGACTAATTTGTGGAACGTTATAGAAACTTTAAGGAAGAAAGAAAATCTAACCGTACTATTGACAACTCACTATATGGAAGAGGCTGCAGATGCAGATTACGTGGTAATTATCGACAAGGGGCAGATTGTTGCAGAAGGCACGCCACACGACTTGAAAGACAAGTATTCTGCCGATTATATAACCCTTTACAATGCAGATGAAGAGCAAGTTAAGGCAATGAACGTCGATTACGAAAAGAAAGGGGATACAATAAAGATTGCTGTTGAAAACACAAAAAAGGCAACCGAACTTATAGTAAAATATCCACAAGTGTTTGCCGATTTTGAGATTGTTAAAGGCAAGATGGACTCCGTTTTCTTGACTGTGACGGGCAAAAATCTTTCGGAGGGTGAATAAATGAAAGAATTTCAGATTTTAGTAAAGAGAAATACTAAACTTTTCTTTAAGGATAAAGGTTTGTTTTTTACGTCGCTTATAACACCATTGATATTACTAGTTCTATACGCAACCTTTCTTTCAAACGTTTATAAAAGCAGTTTTGAAAGCGTTATTAATGGTATGGGGCTCAGTATAGATAAGGATATCCTAAACGGGCTTGCTAGTGGGCAGTTAATGTCATCTCTTCTTGCAGTTTCGTGCGTTACCGTGTCGTTCTGTTCTAATATGCTAATGGTGCAAGATAAGATTTCAGGGGCGTATAACGATATGCTTATAACCCCTTCTAAACGCTCGCTACGCGCACTTGCATACTACGTTTCAACAAGTCTAAGCACCCTTTTGATTTGTTTTATTGCACTTGGTGCTTGTCTAATTTACGTTGGTGCTACGGGTTGGTATTTAACTATAGGGGACGTTTTGTTGTTAGTTCTTGATATATTCTTGCTAACTATGTTTGGAACGGCGCTATCTTCTATAATAAACCACTTTTTATCTTCGCAAGGTCAAATTTCAGCAGTAGGCTCTATAGTGAGTTCTTGTTACGGCTTTATTTGTGGGGCGTATATGCCTCTAGCAAGCTTTAGCGAGGGGTTAAGGAGTGTTTTGATGTTCTTGCCGGGAACTTATGGAACTTCGCTAGTTAGAAATCACGCTCTTCGTGGTGTTTTTGATAAGATGGCGGAAAGTGGACTTCCGCAACAAGCGATTGACGGAATTGCTAATTCGGTGGACTGCAATTTAGAGTTTTTTGGTTCAAGCGTTTCGCAGGGTGCTATGTATGCAGTAGTTGCGGTCACGGTTGTAATATTAATAGGCGCATACGTTTTAATAAACGTTTTGTCGGGCAGAAAGAAAAATAAATAGAGTAAACGCGGTTGAAATAAACCGCGTTTTTGTTTACAACTAACCGATTATGTGGTAAAATTATAAAAAAGAAAAGGGGTATACAATGTTTTGTAATTATCATACGCACACCTTTAGGTGTGGGCATGCTACAGGAACGGATAGGGAATACGTTGAAAATGCCATTAAAGTCGGGTTGAAAACACTTGGTTTATCTGACCATGCACCATATATTTTTGAAGATGGTTATCGTTCTTCTATGCGCATGTCTAACGATCAAATAAACGATTATGCTAATTCCATTCGTTCTCTTGCAAAAGAATATCAAAACGATATTAAGATTTTGCTTGGGTTTGAACTTGAATATTATCCCGATTTTTATAAAGAAGAGAAAGAGTTTTTGAAAACAGTTAATCCAGATTATTACATTTTGGGGCAACATTATTTGCATTGCGAATATGGATATTCTCACGTTTTTAAGAAGGAAAAAAGACCAGATGCGGTTTTGCAAGCTTATGCCACGCAAATTATAGCAGGGTTAGACACGGGTGATTTTTTGTATCTTGCACACCCCGATATGATAGGAACTAATTTTTCTAAAGAAGTTGTGGAAAGAGAATTTTATAGAATATGCGCCTTTGCCAAAAAGAGAAATATTCCTTTGGAAATTAACCTTTGTGGCGTAAGGGGAAATAGAGAATATCCTTGTGATGAGTTTTTTCAAATAGCGGGTAGAGTTGGAAACGACGTTGTTATCGGCTACGACGCGCACGACGCAAAAGATTTTTTAGATAATACCGCCAAAGAAAAAGCGTTTAGATTGATTGAAAAGCATAAACTAAATTTAATCGATTTGAAATTGTGAAAGTATTAAAACTTGAAAATTACAAAAAATAAATTAGAAAGAAAAAATGGAACAAAGAAAGTTTGAACTGCACTCGGCTTATAAGCCAACGGGTGACCAACCAAAAGCAATACAATCGCTAACCGAAGGCTTGCGTGACGGATTACGTACGCAGGTCCTTTTGGGTGTCACGGGGTCAGGGAAAACTTTCACTATGGCTAACGTCATTGCAAATCTCAATAGACCTGCACTTGTTATAGCACACAATAAAACGCTAGCCGCTCAACTATGCAACGAATTTAGAGAATTTTTTCCTAACAATCGCGTTGAGTTTTTCGTTTCATATTACGACTATTATCAGCCAGAAGCTTATATACCAAGCACGGACACCTATATAGAAAAAGACCTTGCGATCAACGACGAAATAGATAAACTTCGCCACTCTGCAACTTGTTCGCTCTCTGAAAGGACGGATACTATCGTGGTGGCATCAGTTTCTTGCATTTACGGCTTGGGTGCGCCAGAAGATTATTATAGGCTTGCCGTTTCACTTCGCCCAGATGAAGTTATGGATAGAGATGAACTTATGAGAAAGTTGGTGTCTATTCAATACACAAGACGTGACGTGGATTTTTCGCGCTCTTCTTTTAGGGTTAGGGGGGATATAGTGGATATTTTTCCGTCGTCTAACACCGAGATTATTATAAGAGTTGAGTTTTTTGGGGATACTATCGATAGCATTTCAGAAGTGGAGTTTGTTTCTGGCAAAGTGATTTCACACTTAAAGCACGCCGTTATTTTCCCTGCAAGCCACTATGCCGTTGCAAGTGAAAAACTAAATCTTGCCGTTGCGGCAATAGAAAGGGATTTAGAAGAAGAAGTGAAGTTTTTTACAGAGGACGGAAAGCTTGTTGAGGCGCAACGCCTTAAACAGCGCAC
>JAZRMS010000279.1:0-7016 GCA_045647825.1 Christensenellaceae bacterium | reverse complement strand
ACAACAACCACAAAAGCAACTACTGCTATCAATGCCTTAACACCAACGTTTTCCCCGTATGGTGAAGTAATTTCCACAGCGTTTGCTAAAGCCTTGCTAACGTCGTATTTATAAGCAAGTCCACCAGAAGAAATTTGAAGTGCCATTTGCTTTCCGGCTGCTTCGTTTGCAGCGTTGAGATATAAGGCTCTGCTTGCAAACATTGACTCGCTTATTTCACTAGTTCCTGGAAGTAAAACGGTATCGCCAAGTCTTATTTCTAAATAATACTTTTCAGCGTCGTGCATCAATTCGTGCAACGCATTATACCCTTCTTCGGTAAACACTATTGAAGTTTGATAATAAGTGTTGTTTTGATAATCGGTGTATGAACCCAAGTATTCCGACTTTTCAATAACCTTTACGTCGGTTAAAATTTCTTCAGTTGGATTTGCAGATGCTCCACCATAAAAAGTTAGGTCGCCATACGCTAAAGCTACTTTAATATCTTCGCTTGTGCTATCCGAAAACTTTAATTCAACTCTAATATCGTAGTCAAGCACGTCTTCATCAGAACTCTTGATTGCCTTTATCGAATATACTGAATATCCAAGGGCATCTAGTCTATATTCTATAGTGTCAATAACCTTATTAACGTCGTCAACGTTCTCTTCGTTATCTTCTGAAAGTTTGAAGGTATACGCTGCACCGCCTGCTATATCGTAATCAAGATCAATTGCACCTACTGCAGAGTTGTATTCTTTTACAGCCCCTACAGAAAATGGAACGAACGTGAGCACGATTATCGCCGCTAAAATAATGCCGATTAGCGACAATAGTGTTTTTGCCTTTCCTTTACTCATTTTTGCCTCCTAGCGAAAGTTGTCAACTTCCGTTTCATATAAGCCTAATAAAATTATTATATAATATATACAAGCTTTGGTCAATGGGTTTTACAATTTTTTATTTTTATTTTAGCCAATTACACCATTGATTTTAATTAGCTAATAAAAACTGAAAGCGACGGCCTTATAGCCGTCTTGCTCTCATGCTTTTTATTATTCGAAATCGTTTAATTCTTCAAGCATCTTCTTTAGGTCTGCGCCGTGAACGTCTGCTGCTTCGCCAACGGTTTCGCCGTGTGCAAGTGCACAACCTAAACAATGCATTCCGTGAGACATTAAAATTTCTCCTGCCTTTGGATTAAGTTGAATAGCTTCAAAAATAGTGGTGTTTTCAGTAATTTTGTTTGCCATAATTATTCTCCTATATACCATTAAAAATCGTTTTTAATTATTATATAATTATTTTCGCTATAAGTCAATTATTTTTCTATAAAAAACATTTTACCCTAAGCAAATTATACAGAAAGTTTTTCTTGTTTTTCTAACTTTATACAAAAATTTAATAATTAAACAAAAAAGCCCCATTTTGTTATAGAGCGGGTGATGAGAAGCATCTCCGCATTTTATGCTACGATGGCAGAGCCGAACTCAAAAGTCGATCTCGCTACATCCTCTTGAAAAGATAAAGGGCACGCTAATGGTGCCCTTTATCTTTTGGAGCGGGTGATGAGAAGCATCTCCGCATTTTCTATGCTACGATGGCAAAGCCGAACTCAGGAGTCGATCTCGCTACATCCTCTTAAAAAGATAAAGGGCACGCTAATGGTGCCCTTTATCTTTTGGAGCGGGTGATGAGAATCGAACTCACAACCACAGCTTGGGAAGCTGTTGTTTTGCCACTAAACTACACCCGCAAAAGCAAAAATTTTTGTTTTTTGCTTTTATAATTCTAACACAAATTTATTTTATTTCAAAACGATTTTAGCCTTTTTTACAAAACGCCATAAAACAATATTCCCAAAAGCGCCGAAATAACTATTAACAATATAGGCGAAGGGGCTTTCTTTTTCCACTTTTTAATAGCAAAATGCAAACCACCGACAAAGACAAAAATCACTAGTGCTTTATAGTCGAAATTTATACTGCCATAAACGGTTTTTATCGAAAAAATTACCGATAAAACCATGCTTATTGCAGTACCTATTATCAACGAAACGGCAACTGGTCTAACACCAAGCAAAAAGGCGTTCACACCCGCAAATTTCAGCAAGCCTTTTACTATTGAAGCAATTAGCAAGATTATTATAAACGACGGCAAAACTATTCCTAGAGTAGCAACCATTGATCCTAAAATCCCTGCTTCACTCGCCCCTATAAAGGTTGCCATATTGATTGCTATTGGGCCTGGCGTGGATTCTGCAACGGCAATAAAGTTCATAACTTCTTCACTTGTCATCCATGCGTGAGAAACAACTTCATCCGTTACTAAAGGAATCATTGCATAGCCACCGCCAAACGAAACTGCGCCTATTTTAAGAAAGGTTAAAAAGAGTTCTAGAAGTATCATTTCTCGTCCCCCTTTTCACCATCTATCTTCTTCCCTTTTTCCCTTTTTGACACATAGCTAATTAGATATATAATAATTCCAACTAGCCCGCCAATCAAGATAAAGAAAACTGAAGAAAAGTTAACGGCAAATAAGTTTACCGACAAAAACCCCACTACCGTCACTATGGTTATTATCAAGTTAAAAGCAGTCTTTTTTAACTTCTTAAACATTTTTATTCCAGCATTTAATATTAAAAAACACACGCAAGCTTGAATACCCCTAAAAGCATATCCTACCCACGTTAACGACAAAAATGCGTCAAAGAATAACGATATGGAAAATATTATGATAAATGACGGTAAAACGACCCCTAGCGTTGCGAAAACAGAGCCAAGCACGCCACAAACTTTATACCCTATATAAGTGGCGCTATTAATCGCTATCGGGCCTGGCGTGGATTCTGCTATACCTATTAGGTCCATAAACTCTTCGTGATTTATCCACCTTTTCTTTTCAACCAATTCTCTCTCTATTATTGCTATCATTGCATATCCACCACCAAAAGTGAACAGCCCTATTTTAAACATAGCAAAAAACAAAGTGAGTGCTTTTTTTAATCTAGTCATCTTTTTTCCTTTAAGTATTAATTATGCCTTTATATGCTAATCTTACTGCTTTATAACTTTCTAAATTACCAATGTCGTATCTTTTGCCCGGCATTTCCATAGCAAACACAGGAACTTTTTTGCAAAGCCAAGCAACGTAACTACCTGGGGCATCAACATTTGCGCCATCTAAAACGGCCTCATTAATTCTCTTCGCGTCATCTTTTAGGTAAAAGTAAAATGGTGGACAACACCAGTTTGACTCTGGGTTTTGTGGCTTTTCGCTCATGTTTAATACTTTATCAGTACAACTTATAGAAAGCACGCCACTCTTTTTAAGTTTCTCCTTAAATTCTTCATAGTAACGCATTACGCAAGAAGTTTTCTTTTCTAACGCATAATTGATAAATTTAGTTAACGAAAAATCTAAAACGTTATCTCCTGCCAAAACCAAAACGTCGTCATCTATACTTAAACTTTCTATTGCAAACTGAATATCTTTTACTGCTCCTAAGCGATTTTCATTACAAGTAGTGCCATCGTCAATAACTACTATATTTTGAGTTTTTGATTTAGACCACTCCAAAAAATTATCGTAAAACTTATGGTTTGAAATTATCACGTATTGATCAATAACGTTTGCGCTATCAACGTCATCAACAAGCCAATCAAGTATTGTTTTATCGCCAACTTTTAATAGTGATTTAGGAAAATTTTCAGTTAAAGGATATAATCTAGTAGCATATCCTGCCGCTAAAATCAAACATTTCATACACTAACCCCGTCCGCGCTATCACAAAAATGAACAGAGAACTTGCCTGTTAATTCTGGGAACGCTTCCAAGTATTCTTTGGTAACTTTTTCTTCAATTTGAGATTGTTTTTCCGGGTCAACAAGCGCTATGCAACATCCTTTAAATCCTGCACCACTAAATCTTCCGCCGTATATGCCGTCGGTATCTTTCATAATTTCATATAATTTTATTAATTCTGGCGATCCCGTTTCCCAATTGTAAATGGACGAATATCCACTTTCAAACATTAACTTTCCAAAAGTGTCCATATCGCCTTCTTCCCAAGCCTTTGCGCCTTTTTCAACCCTTTCAAACTCACTATAATAGTGTTCTAGGCGTTTATTCAGCGCATCTGGAAGTTTATCTTTATGTTTAACATATAGTTCTTTTGGAACGTCACGAAGTTTGCATTCGTCAACAGATTTTTCTTTTATGCCGTTATACATTAATAACAAATATGCAGCCGTTTTACACTCTTCTACACGAATATTGTAACCACTCTTTGCAAGAGATCTTTCAACCCCAGAAAAGAATACTGCTATTTTATATGGTTTTATATTAGCATTTTTAGGCAAAAGTTTATAACTATCGTTTGATATGTCAAGATATAATAAATGATCCTTTTTAGAATAAACTTCGCAAGATTGATCAAGTTTTCCACAAAGAACACCAACGTATTCGTTTTCTGCACTACGCGCAATATCAACAAGTTCTTTTTGCTCTAAAGTTATTCCGTTCACCTTGCAAAGTGCAGACAAAAATGCAATTATAACCGCGGCAGAAGAAGATAGCCCCCCAATAGGAAGACTCCCTTCTATAACCCCACAAACGCCAACTTTTAGCGGATATTTTTTTGCAAGCATTACAGTAGCACCACGCAAATAGTCCGCCCAATCCCCTTCTCTTTCTGGAACGTTGAACATATGAAATTGCGCGCGCTTATCAAATTGCAAAGAGCAAATTTCTATAACACCGTTTTGCTTTTTAGAGTATGCAAAATGAACGCCTTTATCAAGCGCAAAACCCAAAACCTTTCCGTTTTGGTGGTCTATATGCGCACCGATAGGGCACACTCTATAAGAGCAAAACGCCACCCCATCTGCATCTCTTTTATAAATTTCCTTAAACTTTTCTTGACAATTCATTTTTATCCTACTATATCTAAATTAAACTTTATTCAAATCGGATTTTAATATTCTATACAAACGCCCACTAAATCAGTTGGCGTTGTACTTGGACCTTTCCAATAAATATAGTTTTTATCTGGTATTCTCCAATTTTCACCATATCTTTCAGCCAAGTATTTTTCGCTTTCTTTTGGAACGTTGATTTTTTTGCCATTAAAATCTATTTGCACAAATTCGTTAATATGTGATGATTTTAATTTAACAACGTTTAATCCGTTTTCAATAGGATTTGTTAAAGACTCATACATTAAATAAGTAACGTCATAATTATCTTCTATTCTATAGTAAGCAACGTCAAACTTGATATTGTTTATAGTGAAAGAATCCTCCACAACACCAATTCCCTCTATAGTAAATGAACGATACAAATTACAACCGTTATTTAACAGTAAATTTCTTATTCTTTCAACGTCTTTTTCGTCATCAAGAAATATTCCCGTGTCAATATCTAGATCGTGACCTAAAAGCCTACCTTCTCTTATAATTCCAAGAAGAGTCCCCATGTCAAAAAAGAATTTTTCTTTACCTAGTATTTTTTGAATACTATGTATTGTTTTTATTCCATTTCTCTTGATGTTTTTGCGTTTTTGTTTTTTTTCTTTAAAATACTTTCTATTTTTTATAGAATATAAAAGCTTATATATTCCTTTAGTTAAAACAAATTCTCTTAAAAATTTTTTAATCTTCATTTTTAATCTCCTTGTTCTTTTTGAAAAACTTTGTTTTTAGAAAATCCAACATATAGAACAAGCTACTATTTCTAATCAATAAATTTATCACAATGTATAGCAAAACACCAGCAAATATTTGAAGAAACAAAAGCAAAATAGGATTAATTTTTAGCAACCCTAACAAGAAAACACAAGCACACATAATAACTGCCGTTATAAAATTTGGAAGCAAATCTAAAATTTGGTGCCTAATTTTATACCCCAAATATTTAATATTAGGAACAGAATTTACTACTATTGCAATGAACGTGCAAACGATAAATGCTAATGCCAATGTTGTCGGCGAATCGCTTAAAAACAAAAACGCGGCAATTGTTATAAAATAGCCAGATTTTTTGATTATTTCCATTATTAGATATACACCACTCTTACCCATGGCTTTAATCGTTTCACAATTTCCAACGTGTATCATTTCAAACATAGAAGCGATACAGAAAATTCTTATGTATGGCACAGCAGGCAACCATTTTTCAGTTAAAAGAACAAGGACAAAATTATCAGCCACAGCAAATAAACCAAGCATTAACGGAAACATAAAAAAGGAAGTTACTCTTATAAACAATCTTGTTCCTTGCAACAATCTTTGTTTATCATCTTGAACTTTTGCTAGTGTTGGAAAAAGCACGGCAGAAAAAGTATTAGTCGTCATAGAAGTTATTAAATTTGGAAAGTTACGACCTTTAGTATAATATGATAAGTCCGTGCCACTATATTTAACACCGATTGTCATGGGTACAACCTGTAAATATACCTGTCCAACAATAGATGAAACAAATACTTTCCACCCATATTTAAATAAAACCTTAAATTTCTTTATTGAAATTTTAAATACGATATGAAGTCTAGTTGTAAAAATCAAAACAAGGGTGCCAATAACTATATTTGTCATTTGTTGAGCAATAAGCGCCCATGCACCGGCGCCATTATACGCCATAACTAGCCCAACTATCGCTGAAACTATAGTTCCACCAATCGTGGAAAAAAAGAATTTTTTAAACTGGAAAGTTGAAGAAATATAAGCGCACCAAATAGATTTAATAGCAGTTATCGGTAAAGATAACCCCATAATACGAATCATTAAAACTAATTGATCTTGATTATAAATTTCCGCAATAAATGGTGCAGCAAAAAAGAATATAAAATACACCCCTATAGAAATTAACAAGCTAACGTGCAATATTGTCGAATAATCTTCGTTGTCGGCATCTTTTTTTTGTATCAATGCGCTATTTAAACCACCGGAAATTAAAATATTTGCAAACGCAAAGAAAATAGTTACGATACTAACCGCACTATAATCTTTTGGATCTAAAAGTCTAGCAAGAAT
>JAZRMS010000278.1:0-3585 GCA_045647825.1 Christensenellaceae bacterium | reverse complement strand
CCCTTTCCACATACTTTGAACGTCTGAATTGGTTTCAAGTTCTGGACCGGTTTCGCAAATCTTAACGCCGTTGTCGGTACAAACTTTAATCAAATGATTCATTATAATTGCAGGAACGCCTGCCCCTTGATATTCGGGCTTTACTGCAACGAAGAACATTTCCATAGTGTCGTTATAGCCTTTAAGAGCCTTTAACATTCTAAATATACCAAATGGGAAAAGTTTTCCGTTTGATTTCTTTAATGCTTTTGCTATTGATGGAACTAGAACGGCAAAGCCTATTATTGCACCTGCTTTATCCTTAACCGTGCAAATATATTTTAGGTTAACGATAGGAATATAATCTGCAAGCGCTTTGTCTATAACAGCCTTTGTTAGTGGAACTGTTCCGTATAATACAGAGAAGGCAACGTCAACAAGCTCAAATGCTTCTTGAGCGTCTTTTGCTAGCGTTTTTCTATCCGTATACGTGCAAAGTTGATAGCCACCCCTTTTTTGCAAATATTCGCTTATTTTATTAAATTTAGGATCTACTTCCTTTGGAACGGTGAGTTGATATTCCACCCAGTCAACTTCCTTTTTAAGCCCCAACTTTTCCATATGGTCGATATAATATGGATAGTTGTAGAAGGTTATTGACATATTGAATTCGTCAAACCCTTCGATAAGCATACCTTCGTGATCCATATCGGTAAAACCGATAGGGCCCATTGCTTTAGTATATCCCCTTTCTTTACCCCACTCGATAACCTTATCAAAAAGCGCTTTAGACACTTCGTAATCATCAATAAAGTCAAAACGGGTAAATCTAATGGCGTTAGTGCCCCATTTTTTGTTTGCCGCGTGGTTAATTAGCGCGCCTATTCTGCCAACGATTTTTCCATCGCGCTCTGCCAAAAACAATTTTGTTTCGCAAAATTCGTATGCAGGGTTTTTGTCCTTGGTAAACGTATCCATTTCATCTGGAAATAAAAACGGAACGTATGCAGGGATTTTTTTATACATATCCGTGGGGAATTTAACCCACTTTTTTAGCAATTTTTTGCTATTTACTTCTATTATGTTAACACTCATCATTTTTTCCTTCGTTTACATATATTCAGCAAGCGACTTGCCGTTTATCTTTGGTGAAATAACCAAACCTACCGTTCCTGGGCCACAATGTGCGCAAACGTTTATAGGAAGAAGACCTTTAATAACTTCTTTGCCCGTTTTACTTTCTACTAAATCGTAAATAGGTTGTAGTTTTTCCAACTCAACGTCAAAATCAACCACCGTATAATCATAATCGCAAGCGGGGTATTTTTTAACGATTTCATCAATCCTTTCTTCTATCGCCTTTCTAGCACGTTTGGTCATGCCTTCTTTAACAAGTTCACCTTCTTTAAGGATAAT
The DNA here is from genome assembly GCA_045647825.1 of Christensenellaceae bacterium. GTDB lineage: Bacteria > Bacillota > Clostridia > Christensenellales > Borkfalkiaceae > UBA1259. Next base: position 2,190 of record JAZRMS010000278.1, on the reverse strand, counting down.
AACCGGTTTAATACCTATGGTGTTTCCTATCAAAGCCATTGTTGGAGAAACTCTGCCACCGTTTTTAAGGGCGTTTAGATTTTCTGGAACGAAAACTATGTGCATATTTTTCTTTCTTTCTTCTATTGCAGAAACAATTTCTTCTACAGATGCACCCTTGTTAGCCTCTTCATATGCAAACATAACGTTGTTTAACATGCTAGAACTAACCGAATATGCGTCTACAATGGTTAATTTCCCTTCAAAATGTTGTTTTGCAACGTTGCAGAAAAGGTCGTACATTGAAGAAAGTTTAGACGAAATGGTAAAGTGAATAACGTGGTCATAACCTTTCGCAAACAAATTTTCAAAGTATTCTATAATTTCACCAAGTGGCGGGGTTGAAGTCTTTATGTTTTTGTTAGAACGCATTGCTTTGCAAAGCGCGTCCTGTTCAATGGTAACCCCGTCTAAAAATTCTTCCCCATCAATTATAACGTTTAGTGGGTAAACGCTTATATCATATTTATCAAAAAAACCTTTTTTTACTTTTGCTGATGAATCAGTTGATATAAAAATTTTCATACTCTCACATTCTCCTTTGCAATTAAACTAGTCAACTATCCCTTTCAAATTATCGCTTATTATTCTCAAGCACTTATAAAGGCCAACTCTTTCGGCGTCGGTTAAACCTTCGCTTGCTTTATTGAGCACGTCCTCTATTCTTTCGTTAATAATTTGCCCAAGTTCCTTTCCCTTTTCAGTAAGTCTCAACAAACTTTTATATCTTTTCTTGGAATCGTCATCACAAACAACGTATCCCCTTTTTTCCAAAAAGTCTATTGAGCGAGAAACACCGCTTTTATCCTCTTCACACTTGTCGCATAATTCTTTTAAGGTTAACGGACCAACGTTATTCAAATAATAAATACAAGAAACGTGTGGAACCTTCAAATTAAAATCTGCCACTACTTCGGCTTTTATTTTTCTTATGCCTCGTGTGATTTTGGTAATAAGCAAAGTAAAAGTTTCATACCTATTACGCATACTAACTTCCCTTTTAATTTTAATTAAATTTATTTTATCATATTTTTGTTGCGTTGTCAACAACTAGATAAAATTTGTTAATACTCCTACTTTGTTTACTTTTCTGATAATATTAAGTCTCTAAAAAACAAAAAAACGCGATAAAATCGCGTTTTTATATATTAATTTATTGTTTTATGCAACGTTTTGAGTTTCCCCGTCGCGCTTTCTTGCACTAACTTTTCCTTCCGGATCAATTTCGCCAGCTTTTGTTAGCGCAACTTTTGTTAAGAACGGTCCAACAAGTTCGTAGATAAGCACAGAGAACAAGGTTATGTTTGCAACTATCATTCCCACTTCGCCTAGTTCATACGCTTTTAACGCCATGCCGAGAGCAACACCTGCTTGTGGGAAAAGGGTTATTCCAAGATATTTCCTAATTTTAGGATCTGTCTTTACAAAACTTGAACTTAATCTTGCCCCGTAATATTTACCAAAGCATCTAAACACAATGTAAACAACACCGATTAGAACAATTAGAATATCTGTAAACACGCCCAACTCTAATTCCGCACCACTTATAACGAAGAACAAAATGAATATAGGTGCTGTCCAACGATCTAATCTATCCATCAATTCTTCTGAAAAATCACAGAAATTACAAAATACCGTGCCAAGCATCATGCAAGTAAGTAAGGAAGAAAATGCAACGTGAACACCAAAGATATAAATGTCGTCAATCATTGTGATTCCAACCGTTAAAAACACGAAAGCAACCGACATTGAAAGACGTTTTGAACGTGAGTGGAAGAATTTTTCGAAATAAGTTATCAAAAAGCCCATTACAGCGCCTAATCCGATTGATACAATTACTTCGATTAAAGGTTCAACCAAAACGGAAACCACGTCTACAGCACCGTTTATTAACGCCTTTGCAACACCAAAAGAAATTGCAAAAAGTACTAAACCAACAGCGTCGTCAATGGCAACAACTGGAAGCAAGGTATCCGTAACAGGGCCTTTTGCCTTGTACTGGCGAACTACCATTAAAGTTGCAGCAGGTGCGGTTGCAGATGCAACAGCGCCTAAAACTACTGCTGCGCCTAGTGGGAATTTATCTGGAATAATCAAATGCAAGCCTATCAATGCAACGTCTACTACTAGCGTTGTGATTACTGCTTGAAA
>JAZRMS010000277.1:0-3115 GCA_045647825.1 Christensenellaceae bacterium | reverse complement strand
TAATTTGTTCTAAAAAGAATCCAATCTCTAACGCAAGAAATAATCATAATCGACCTCAAAATCTACAATGATTTTATTAAAAAATATTATACCATAAACCAATAGTTAAACGCAATATAAATTTAAAAATTTTGCATTATTATTTTTTTAATTTTTATTAATTAATATTTGACAATTTTTATATTTAGTGTTGACAAAAAATCATATAGATTGTATAATTAAAGCGTATCAAAATTAAAAATAGAATTTCTAAATTTTTTGATGGTATTTCAAAACAAAAATATTGAAATTAATGTTAAAATTTTGATATAAAATAGGAGGGATCATTATGAACATGATTGATAAGCACATTGAAAAAAGTTTTAATAGGCTTTGCGAGGCTGAATACCAAGCAGGTCACGTATATCGCCCAGAAAGTTATTCTTGGCAAGGCGACTGGGAAGGCAGAGCCATTTTGGCATACTGTAATTTGTACGAAATTACGGGTAGAAAACCTAAAGATTTTGACGAGGTTATTCGTTTATTCCCAGAAAAGATTAATGCAGAAGGTTTTATCGGACCTATTTTTGATGAAAACGAAGTTAACGAACAACAAATTGCAGGGCACACTTGGGTGCTTGACGGCTTGATTGAATATTATAAATTGTTCAAAGAAGAAAAGGCGCTTAAATGGGCAAAAGATTTGTTTTACAATATGTACATGAGAGTGTTACCTCATATCAAAGACTATCCGTTAGATAGAGAAAAAATCAATCAAGGTGGCGTTTCTGGTAGTCACTCTGGCGCAGTGATTAGCGGGTGGAAATTATCAACCGACGTTGGCTGTGCGTTTCATAGTTTAGATGGTGTTTCTAGATACTATGCGCTCACCAAAGATGAGAACGCAAAAATATATCTTGACACGGCTATTAAAAAGTTCTTGGAGTCCGATAAACGCGCATCACGCGCACAAACGCACACAACTTTGACTGCTGCAAGGGGCATATTTACCTTGTATAAAGCAACGGGCGATAAGAAATATTTTGACATAGCAAAAGATATTTTAGACCTTTATTTAGAACACGGAATGACCTTGACTTATGAAAACTATAACTGGTTTGAAAGAAAGGACACTTGGACAGAACCTTGTGCTGTTGTAGACTGCTTTATTCTCGCGCTCAATTTCTATCAAGAAACGGGCGACAAAGAGTATTTGACTCTTCTTCGTAGAGTGTGGTTTAACGGGCTATCATACTGCCACAGAATTAACGGTGGTGCAGGTCCTAACGAAATAGTAAAAGAAGATCAACCATATTTATCAATCAATAGATACGAGGCACAATTCTGTTGCACCATGCGTTATTGCGAATTGTTGTTATACGTTGATAAAAATCGCGACCTTTTAGTTCGTGATGACGATAAGGAAGTTACTACCGACCAAATCGGCAGAAGATTTAAGGGCGATATGATGATTGTAACGGACGTTCAAACGGGAGAAGACGTTTTACTTTGCGATTTAGCCTTCCCAGAAAACGACCAAAAGAAATACAAAGTATTCTAATAATTGAAAAGCGAAACGTTTTAGTTTCGCTTTTTCCATATTTTTAGGTAAATTTTACATTTTTTAGTTTGACAATAAATTTTTATTATTTTATAATAAAATTTAAGAGGAATAAAAATGGAAAAAAGATTTATTATGACGGCAACGGGGGATTCTCTGTTTACTGCCGACGTTCCAAAAGAATATTTTGAAAAAGAGTTTATAGAAATTGACTCTTTTATGGAAGATTGCGCGCTAAAAATGACTAATTTAGAAACAAACGTTTCAGAGTTTGGTTCTTATCCAAACGCAACAAGCGGTGGAACTTGGCTAAACGCAACGCCAGAAGATTTTGATGGGCTTGTTAAGTTTGGTTTTAATTATTATAGCACGGCAAATAATCACGCAATGGACTATTCTTATCACGGGTTGTTATCTACCATAAAAGAACTAGATAAAAGAAATTTAGCACACTCTGGAACAGGTGAAGATTTAGAAAAAGCAGGAAAGCCTGCAAGCCTACTTTTAGGTGATAAAAAGGTTGCTATAATTTCCGTTGATTCAAGCCACAAGGAAGGCTCAAAGGCAGGATACGCCACCAACAAAATGAAAGGTAGACCGGGTGTTAACTATCTTGGATTTGAAAGTTATTATCCGATTACCGAAGAGCAATTAACTCATCTTAAAGAAATAGCCAAATCAAGCAAGGTAAACGCATACGAAGAATTAATGGTAAGTTCTGGGTTTAGTTTATCAGATGTAAAGGGTGTTTATAAGTTTGGGGGAGTGAATTTTTGTTACGACGGCTCAAAAAAGAGAACGGAGTGCAATAAAAAAGACAAAAAGCGTATTTTAGATACCATTATTAACGCTAAAAAAGATCACGACTACGTGGTGCTTGCCGTTCATTGCCACGCTATTGGAGAAACTATGCACGAACAAGTGCCAGAGTTTTTATCAGAGATTGCAAGGGATGCAATAGATAGTGGTGCGAGTGCGATAATATGTCACGGCACTCACGAGTTGCGCCCCATAGAGATATATAACGGAAAGCCTATTTTCTATTCTTTGGGAGATTTCATTTACCAAGGAATGAGAGTAAAAGAACTTCCCGCGGACTTTATGATAAAGTACGGAATTGATATCAATTCCACGGCATACGAAGGACTTATGGCAAGGTCAAAAGGTGGCAAGATAGGTTTGCAGACCGAAAGAAAGAATTTCTTAACCGTTCTTCCTAAAATAGAATTTGAGGGGGATAAAATGGTTTCTCTTTCAATGTTGCCTATAGTTGCAGGGTTTGAAAGGAAAGGCAAAATGGATGGACTTCCATACGTTGCAAAGGGCAAAGAGGCAGAAGAGATTTTTGAGGTTTTAGATAGATTAAGCGCACCATACGGCACTAAACTTGAGTTAGTGAACGGATTAATTAAAATAGGGTAAGAAAAAATGAAAGACTTTCTAAAAATAGTAGAAGACTATAAAGATTTGATTTTGGATGCAGAAAAATATTTGTGGCAAAATCCAGAATCGGGATATAAAGAGTATAAGACCAGCGCCTATATGGCAGAAGGTTTCAAAAAACTTGGCTATGAA
>JAZRMS010000276.1:0-2208 GCA_045647825.1 Christensenellaceae bacterium | reverse complement strand
AATGCTGGGTTGGTCGGCTGGTGTGTATAGGACGTTTTGTGAAGATTTCAAATTATAAAAAGAAAAAGGATAACGAAAAAATCGTTATCCTTTTTTAGTTTATTTAAATTTTATTAATGATGATTTCTGATAAAGCCAAGGCCTTTAGAAATTTCCATAACGAGTATAGGAAGTAGTGAGAGGCCTATACCAACTAGATACAACCACCAATCAACGTACATCATACCGAATACAGCGTTTACACCAGGTATTAAAACAACTATTGCAGTAAGTAGAGTACATACTAGCAACGATAAGTTCATGGTCTTATTTGAGAAGAATCCAACCTTAAATAGTGAGTGTGAAGAACGCATGTTGAGTGCTTGAACAAGTTGACTTAACGCTAGGATAATAAACGCCATGGTGCTTCCAGCTTCGTGGTTAAGCATTCCCGTAACTGGGTCTTGCATTACGATTGCGCCCAAAACGTATCCAACCAAAGTGGTTATCGTTAGCAATATACCGTTTAGGAAAATCTTTCTGCCAAGCCCTTTAGCGAACAAGCTTTCGTTTTTGGGGTTAGGTTTTCTAAACATAATGTCGCTTTCAACAGCTTCCATGCCAAGTGCGACGGCAGGCAGTGAGTCTGTTACCAAGTTTATCCAAAGAAGTTGGATAGGAATGAACGGATTGCCAAGACCCGTGATATATCCCAAGAATACGGTGGAAATAAATACCACCAAAACTTCTGCTAGGTTAGTAGAGAGCAAGAAACCAACAACTTTTCTAATGTTTTCAAATATGCCCCTACCTTCTTTAACAGCATCAACAATGGTTGCAAAGTTATCGTCGGTTAAGGTCATGTCGGCAGCGCCTTTAGCAACGTCAGTTCCCGTAATACCCATTGCACAACCGATATCGGCAGCTTTTAGTGCAGGAGCGTCGTTAACGCCGTCACCAGTCATAGAAACAACTTCGCCTTTCTTTTGCCAAGCTTTAACAATTCTAATCTTGTTTTCGGGTGAAACGCGCGCGTATACGGAAATGTTTCTAACTTCCTTATCAAGTTCTTCGTCGCTCATTTCGTCAAGCTCGGCGCCCGTTATAGCCTTGTCGCCATCAACGAAAATGCCAAGTTCTTTTGCGATAGCAGTAGCCGTAACGATATGGTCACCCGTTATCATAACAGGCTTAATGCCTGCTTGACGGCAGGTTGCAACTGCAAGTTTACATTCAGGTCTTGGTGGGTCAATCATACCTACTAGACCGATAAAGGTCAAGCCGTTTTCAAGTTCTTCAAAGGTAGGCTTTTCAGGGATAGCGTCAAGTTCTTTATATGCGATTGCTAAAACGCGAAGAGCGTTTGAACTCATTTCGTCGCAAGCAATTCTTGCTTTTTCAACGTCGCCTTTAACCGTTCTCTTTGCGATAACGTCAAACGCACCTTTTACTATTGCAATAGGCTTTCCGTCAATAACGTTTACCGTTGTCATAAGTTTACGGTCAGAGTCAAATGGGAGTTCGCCAACTCTTTTATATTCAGCATTAAGTTGGTCTTGAACGCCACCAGCTTTGTGCGCTGCTAAAACGATAGCCGTTTCGGTTGGGTCGCCAATGTGCTTTTCTGCGCCGTCTTCAAACACAACTTTGCCATCTGAACAAAGAGAGCCGTAGCAAAGCATTTTGTAAGTTAAACCTTCTGCCGTGCCGTTAAAATCAATAATACCTTCGCCGTCAACGTAAGTCTTAACAAGGGTCATTCTGTTTTGGGTTAAAGTGCCGGTTTTGTCAGAGCAAATAACTGATGCGCTACCCAAGGTTTCAACTGCAGGAAGTCTTCTTATAATAGCGTTTCTCTTAACCATGCGTTGCACGCCGATAGATAAAACGATAGTAACTACTGCTGGCAAGCCTTCTGGTATAGCAGAAACTGCGAGTGATATTGCGGACATAAAGCCGTTTATAATATTGTCAAAACCAAATCCATCACGAATAAGTTGAACGACAAACATAACGCCACAAATACCTAAAACGAGAATACCAAGCATTCCGCCAAGCTTTGCAAGTTTTTCTTGAAGTGGGGTTTTGGTTTCGTTTTCGTTTGCAAGTATTCCGGCGATTTTACCCATTTCGGTATCCATACCCGTTGCAGTAACGATTGCTAATGCCGTGCCGTAGGTGATAGAGCAACCAGAGAAAACCATGTTTGTTCTGTCGCCAATAGGCGCG
>JAZRMS010000275.1:0-1624 GCA_045647825.1 Christensenellaceae bacterium | reverse complement strand
CCGGAACTAAAACTCTTGGCTTTGCAAATTTTGTTGGTGAATAATTCCATTCGCTTGCCTTATATTCAATCTTTGGTATATCGCCACTAGTAGTTTTAACGTCGTTACACTTGAATACTGATTCAAGCTTATCTTCGTAAATGGTTAAAAGCGCCGATAACGAAACGCTATCCCCACCATAAACGATTTTTTCTTCTTCAATAGTTTGACCTAAAACAATTGCTTTTTCTATACTTTCATCACCGTTAAGTTCGATAATAAACGAGCCGTAGTTGTAGCCGAAAATATCTTTTAATGAAAGGTCGTTAAACTTAAAGCCGATAGAGTTACCAAAGGTCATTTTCATAATAGCTTCTGCAACGCCACCGATAGTTGGTGTATACATAGCATTAATCTTGCCCTTAGCATTAAGTTCTTCTATAATCTTAAAGTTTTCTAAAAGGTCAGCAGTATCGATAAGTCCATCACAAGTGCGCTTAGCGTTTAGTAATAGGACTTTACTATTTGCCTTTTTGAATTCTGGTGAAACTACTTTTTTAAGTTTATCGGTAGTTACTGCAAAGGAAACGAGCGTTGGTGGAACGTCTATTTTTTCAAAAGAACCACTCATTGAGTCCTTTCCACCGATAGCAGAAAGTTTTAATTCTCTTTGCGCTTTATAAGCACCAAGTAGCGCAGCCATAGGTTTGCCCCAACGGCTTGCATCCTTGTTTGGCTTTTCAAAATACTCTTGGAAAGTAAGGTAAGTATCTTCAAAAGTAGCACCCGTTGCAATAAGTTTGCAAACGCTTTCAATAACGGCGTAATATCCACCGAACATTGGGCTCTTTTCGCTTATAAATGGATTGTACCCCCAGCTCATGAACGAACAAGTGTCGGTGTCTGCATTTTCAACTGATACTTTATTTACCATTGCTTGAATAGGCGTTCTTTGATTTTTTCCACCAAACGGCATCAATACCGTGCCTGCACCTATGGTAGAGTCAAAACGCTCTGATAAGCCACGCTTTGAACAAACGTTAAGGTCATCTGCAAGTGCTTTTATTCCCGACTTAAAGTCAGCAGGGATTTCTTTTTCTTGTAATATTTGGCTAACGATTTTAACGTCAGTCTTTTTCTCTGCGCCGTTAGAGTTTAAGAATTCTCTTGAAATGTCTACGATAGTAGTTCCTTTCCAAGTCATCTTTAATCTTGCGTCGTCAGTAACGGTTGCAACAACGGTTGCTTCCAAGTTTTCGCTAGTAGCAAGTTCAATAAATCTTTCAACGTCCTTGCTTTCAACAACCACAGCCATTCTCTCTTGTGATTCGCTGATTGCAAGTTCCGTTCCGTCAAGCCCGTCGTATTTTTTAGGAACTTTATCAAGGTCGATAAATAATCCGTCTGCAAGTTCGCCGATAGCAACTGAAACACCACCTGCACCAAAGTCGTTACAACGTTTGATAAGTCTGCTTGCCTCTTCGTTTCTAAATAATCTTTGAAGTTTTCTTTCTTCTGGCGCGTTACCTTTTTGAACTTCTGCACCACAAGAAGTTAGCGATTGTGTGTTGTGTGATTTAGATGAGCCCGTAGCACCGCCACAACCATCTCTACCCGTTCTTCCACCAAGAAGAATAACAACGTC
>JAZRMS010000274.1:0-2338 GCA_045647825.1 Christensenellaceae bacterium | reverse complement strand
ATAACGACACTATGGAAATGTTCTTCGTTGCAGTAAAGCCCGAATATCAAGGGGCAGGTGTTCCTGCAATTATAATGAATCATTTGATTAAAGTTTGTATCGATAACGGCGTTAAGATTTGCGAAACCGGTCCAGAACTTGAAACTAATTCAGACGTTCAAAGTATGAGGAAAGGGTTTGACGTTAGAAACCACAAACGCCGTAGATGTTGGATAAAGGATATTTAAGAGAGGGAAAAACAATGACAGAGAAAAAGTTTAATGACAAAAAAGAGATTATAAGAGCGCTAAAGTTCTTTTTGTTTTCTATAAGTGCCGGGGCAATCGAGCTTATCAGCTTTACGCTTATGGACTTGATTCCAAATTTTGATTACGTTTTTAAGGCGTATATTTCTATAACGCTTTCAGTTATTTGGAATTTCACGTTTAACAGAAAATTTACTTTCCAATCGGTAAGTAACGTGAAAGTTGCAATGTTTAAAACGTTTTGCTATTACATAGTATTTGCACCACTATCAATTCACTTTGCAGATATGTATTTAGTAAAAACGCTTGGTTGGAACGAAATTTTAGTTAAATTCTGCACAATGGTACTTAATTTGGTTACCGAATTCTTATTCCAAAGATTGTTCGTATATCGCAATACTTGTGATACGGCTGTTAAAAAACAAAAAGAAAACGACTAAAATATTTTTAGGTTTTAGATGAAAAAAGAGAAAAAACAAAAAAAACCGCTGATGTTTCGCTTTATAAAGTGGCTAATCGGCGTTTTTTTTAGAAAGAAAAAATTAATAGGATTAGAGAATTTAGGTGATGAGCCGTGTATCGTGGTTGGCAATCACGCGCAAGCTTTTGGTCCACTTTTTGGTGAATTGCATTTCCCAACGCCCGTAAAAATTTGGTGTGTGGATAAAATGCTCAATAAAAAGGAAGCAGGGGCATACGCATTTGAAGATTTTTGGTCTGGAAAGCCAAAGGCGACCAGGTGGATTTTCAAACTACTTTCGCCGTTACTAGGCAGGATTTTATACTTTGCAATGTCTAATGCAGAGTGTATCCCCGTATATCGCGATATGCGTGCGCTAAACACCTATAAACTAACGGTACAGGCACTTGAACAAGAAAAGAACGTTCTTATTTTCCCCGAAGGAAGAGAAAAATATAACGATATTGTCAACAAGTTTCAAGAGCGTTACGTTGAGGTTGCAAAAATTTATTGCAAGCGTACGGGAAAGGCGCTATCCTTTGTTCCTATGTATTACGCAGTAAGCTTAAAAACCGTTGTTTTTGGAAAACCTATTCAGTTTAGTTTGGATAAGAGCGTAGAAGAGCAAATGAGCGAAATTTCCAAATACTTAATGGAAGAAATTACGAAAATGGCAAAAGAATTGCCAAGACACAAAGTTGTGCCTTATGAAAACCTTTCTAAAAGGCAATATAAGTGGTCTAAAGAAAAAGAATAAAATAAAATCCCCACTAAAAAGTGGGGATTTTTAATTTTAAATTATTATAAGTTATAATATTTTTCGAATTCTGCTGGGTGTGGGATAGCAGAAAGTTGACTGCATTCAGCACGCTTGGTGTTGATAAAGTTGGTGATAAGTTCTTTTGGGAAAACCCCACCGACAGTCAAGTAGTCGTTGTCTTTTTCCAAAGCGTCAAGCGCTTGTTCTAAAGATGTTGGAAGATGAGAAAGTTTTGCTTTCTCTTCGTCGCTTAAGTGATATAAGTTTAGATCGTATGGACCCCAACCGTTTTCGTGTGGGTCAATTTTATTCTTAATTCCGTCAAGACCAGCCATCAAGATTGCAGCGTAGCAGAAATATGGGTTGCAAGTTGCATCTGGGTTACGAAGTTCAAAACGGCGCTTGTTTGGCGCTTTTGCATAAGCAGGAATACGAATAACTGCGCTACGGTTAGAAGTTGCATAACCAACGGTTACAGGCGCTTCAAAGCCAGGGATAAGGCGCTTAAACGAGTTTGTACTTGGGTTTGTTAGGGCGCAAAGAGAACTGATGTGCTTTAATAGACCGCCCATAAAGTAGTGCGCTGTTTTAGAAAGGTTTGCGTATCCATTATCGTCAGAGAAAACAGGTTCGCCGTCTTTTAGGAGCAACATGTGAACGTGCATACCACTTCCAGCTTCGCCGTAGATAGGCTTTGGCATAAAGGTTGCAGTCTTGCCGTATTTCATTGCCGTGTTGTGAATTATGTATTTGATCATCATAGTAGCGTCTGCCATTTTAGACATTTTGCCAAGCTGTGGTTCAATCTCAAATTGACCAGATGCTGCAACTTCTGGGTGATGGTAGTTGATTTCAATACCAGCATCTTTCATG
>JAZRMS010000273.1:0-4386 GCA_045647825.1 Christensenellaceae bacterium | reverse complement strand
AAATATCCAAGAGTAGTAGTATTTAGAGACGAACTTCCAAAGACTATAAGCGGTAAAATCCAAAGAAACAAGTTATAAACTGCGCAATACTGCGTTTCTGCTCGCGCCTCGTAACTTCGTTGACCAGACGGTCTATCTCATCTTCTCGGTGGAGCGAGCCTTGTCTTGCTTGTTTCTAACCTGTTTCTTACATAAACAAGTTATAAACTGTTTAAGTTTTGCAATACGGTGTTTACTGTCTGCGCCAAAGACTTCAATGACCAACAAGGTCAATTTCCCCCTTTGGCTTGCCGAGCCTAGCCACGCTTGTTTCTAACCCGTTTCTTAACATAACAAGTTTACGCAATACTAATTTAAATAAAAAACTCGACCTATAAAAAGTCGAGTTTTTTTAATTGTTTCCTAAAATATAATTTGCGTCTAAATCAAGTTCTTTGCATAGTTTTGCCAAAGTGTCTAATTTAGGTAATTTTTTAGTGGTTTTGTACTGTGTTACCATTTCAGGAGAAACACCTATTTTTTTTGCAATTTCAATTGTTGTCAATCCACTATTTTTTAATTCTTCGCTTAATCTTTTCTTTATGATTGATTCTTCCATATTTTTATTATATAACTAATGGTTAGAAAAATGCTTGACAACTAACCGTTGGTTAGTATATACTAGTAATAATAAAACCCAAAAGGAGAAAGCAAATGAAACAATACAAAATTTTATCGCAAAAAGACAAATGGTTTTCTGGTAAATTTGATCCACAAAGATTAGAAGAAGCTATTAATTCTTACGCACAACAGGGCTGGGCGGTAAAAGCCGCTTTTACAGCAGAAATACCAGGTATTATGAGTCATTCTAGGGAAGAAGCAGTCATTATATTAGAGAGAGATATCTAATGGCGTATACGTTTATATATAAAGGAATTATTTTCGTTGAAGGATTTGAACCGTCGGCAGAGATTTTAAAGGATATTGAATACAAAAAATTATTTTCTTTTAATGCTCAAGTACGAACGCTAGATTGTGTTAAAGATCAATTGGTAGAACAAACTATTGCGTTAGGTGGAAACGCAGTTATTAATTTTAAGTATGGGCAAAAATCTTCTGGTTGGTTTAAGTCTTCGTTATTTAGTTTAGACGATAATATTAAATGGTATGGAAGTGGAACGGCTGCAATAATTCCTGAATTTGTAAAAAATAAAATTTTAGAAAGATTGAATAGTATGTAGGCGTTATGCTTGCGACAAAAGTTGAGTGCTATTACAATAAAACAAAAAAGGCTAACGAATTTTTTTCGTTAGCCTTTTGGTTTTTTAATAATTTACTTTTTAAAAACAAGGAAATGTTTTTTGATGGAGTTGAACGATTGGTCACTAATAACGTGTTCTATTCGGCAAGCGTCTTCAGTTGCCGTTTTTTCATCAACGCCGAGCGCTATTAACATATTTGAAAGAATAGTGTGGCGTTCGTATAACTGCTCTGCAACCTTTTTTCCATTTTCAGTTAGCGTTATATATCCATCTTGGTCAACCACGATATATTCGCCCTTTTTTAAAATTCCGATAGCACGGCTAACGGAAGGCTTGGTATATCCCAAATACGCACCAACGTCTATTGAACGAACGCGATTATTTTTTTGTAATAGCACGTGTATTGCTTCTAAATACATTTGCCCAGATTCGTGTAACGACATAAAAACCCCTTTCTTTCTTGCTTTTATTTATTATATCATACTATATAAATTTTTTCAAGCAATAAATAAAATAGCCTTATTATTTTAATAAAAACACTTAACAAATTTAAAAAATTATTAAAAAACAGTTGACATTTAGTTATCGTTTGCATATAATATATCGTAGTTAGCAATGGCTAACTAATGCTAAAAGGAGCTACTTATGAACTTAAAACAGGCGGAAGAAGGGGTTGAATATTCTATTAAAAGCATAAACACCGACGACGAAGAATTAAACTCGTTTCTCTTTTCACTTGGTTGTTATAGTGGCGAAACAATAACCGTTATCCGTCGCCTTAAAGGTGGTTGCATTGTAGCAATAAAAGACGGAAGGTACAATATAGATAATCAGCTTGCAGAGGCAATTATCATTTAATTGCTAGTGTTAAATTTATCGCTAAAGTCAAGCCGATTAATTTTTTACTCTTTCGGTTAGCAGTTGCTAACTGAAATAAAATTTGGAAATTCGATGAAATTTAGGAGAAGTATTATGGCAATAAGAATTGCATTAGCGGGCAATCCAAACTCTGGAAAGACAACCATGTTTAACGCGTTGACGGGCAAAAACGAAAAGGTTGGAAACTGGGCAGGGGTAACCGTTGACAAGAAAGAACACTCAATAAAAAAGGCTTATGCAGGAAAGCAAGAACTTGTTGCAGTTGACCTTCCTGGGGCGTATTCCATGTCACCTTTTACAAGTGAAGAAAGTATAACGAGCGCATACGTAAAGAAAGAAAATCCAGACGTAATAATAGATATAGTGGATGCGGATAATTTAAGCCGTAGTCTTTACTTTACCACAGAACTTTTAGAACTTGGAATCCCCGTTGTTATCGCGCTTAACAAAAACGACGTTACCGAAAAGAAAGGGACTAAAATTGACGTGGAAAGTTTATCTAAAAAACTAGGCTGTCCTATTGTTAAAACCGTTTCCACTTTGTCTAAAGGAATAAAAACGCTAATAGAAACTGCAGTTTCTAGGATAGGGGCAGAGCAAAAAGCACCTTTCGTTCAAGAAAACGTTGATATAACGGATAAAAAGGCTGTGGAAGAATCTGATCGCGCTCGCTTTGCTTTCGTGAACAAAATAGTCGAAGAAGTAGAAGATCGCAAAGTTTTAACCAAGGATAGAAATATAGGCGATAAGATAGACGGAATTTTGACAAACAAGTGGCTTGGTATTCCTATTTTTGCAGTCGTTATGTTCCTAGTATTTTTCATATCGCAAGCAACGCTTGGAACTTGGATCGCAGATGGTGTTGAAATCGGGGGAACTTTTATTCCTGGACTAGTGCCTATTCTTGAAAGCTTTCAAGGTTGGGTTGGTGGGCTTTTAGAAAGTGCTTCGCCCATACTTTCGGCAATTTTGGTTGACGGCGTTATCGGTGGCGTTATTGCCGTGGTTGGATTTTTGCCATTAGTTATGGTAATGTATTTTTTAATTGCGCTACTTGAAGATTGTGGTTACATGTCACGCGCGGCGGTAGTGCTAGATCCTATATTTAAAAAAGTTGGTCTTTCTGGAAGATCGGTTATTCCGTTTGTAATCACTATTGGTTGTGCTGTTCCCGGAATAATGGCAAGCCGTACTATTCGCAATGAACGTGAGCGTAGGGCAACTGCTATGCTTGCACCATTTATGCCTTGTGGTGCAAAAATCCCTGTTATCGCATTGTTTGCAGGCGCGTTCTTTGCAAACGCTTGGTGGGTTAGCGCTCTAATGTATTTTGCAGGCATTTTGCTTATATTTATAGGCGCACTTTTAATAAACTTAATCACGGGATATAGGGCAAAAAAATCTTTCTTTATCATTGAACTTCCCGATTACAAAAAGCCGTCGTTTTGGGGCGCTTTTAAGTCAATGTGCAGTCGTGGTTGGGCTTACATAGTTAAAGCGGCAACGATAATTCTTTTATGCAATATGATAGTGCAAATCATGCAAACTTTTACGTGGAATTTCACTATTGCAGAGTCGGCTAACCAGTCGATATTAGCCTCTATTGCAACGCCGTTTGCATACGTGCTTGTTCCTATCGTTGGCGTACTTTCTTGGCAACTTGCAGCAGCTGCAATCACGGGTTTCATTGCAAAGGAAAACGTTGTAGGAACGCTTGCAATTTGTTTCGTTGGACTAGAAAACCTTATCGATATGGAAGAACTTGCACTCATGCAAGGTGCTGGAATGGAAGTTGCTGGAATTATAGCCATCAGCAAGGTTGCGGCGCTAGCATACCTAATGTTCAATTTATACACGCCACCATGTTTTGCGGCAATAGGCGCTATGAACTCTGAAATGAAGAGCAAAAAGTGGCTTTGGGGTGGAATTGGTTTTCAACTTGCAATAGGATATACCGTTTCTTATCTTATCTACACGATAGGAACGCTAATCGTTGCGCCTGCATCACTCAACGTGGTTGCGGCAATTATAGGTCTAGTTGCAGTTCTTTTGATGGCTGGAATTGTGGGGTTGTTAATCTTAAAAGCCAACAAAAAATTAAAGGAAGAAAAGCAATTAAAAAATTCTAAAATTCAAGGATAAATAAATGATTGATTTAATTATAGTCGCAAGTATTGGTGGCATTGCAAGCGGAATAGTTTGGTACTTATGGAAGGCAAAAAAACGTGGCGAAAAGTGCGTTGGCTGTCCTTATTCAAGGCAATGC
>JAZRMS010000272.1:0-4773 GCA_045647825.1 Christensenellaceae bacterium | reverse complement strand
CACTATACTTCGCTTTAAGGCGAAGTATAGTGGGCTTTATCTTTACCACAAAAGATCAGGTTAATATAGTTATATTTTCAGCCTTGTGGCTAAAAGTGATATGCAAGTTTCTTGCGTGATATTTTAACCTATGGTTAAAGTTATATTATATTTGCCACAACTTTCCCGAAAGGGAAAATAAAACTTTGCGTAGTAAAATATCACTGCTTTTAGCAATATAACTTGCCGTTAGGCAAATATAGTTGTGGCGTAGCAATAATCCCTATCGCTACGCCACTAAATCCAAACGGTTTTAGGGTTAATCTTTTATAAGCATTTTTATAAGTTCGTATCCATCTCTCACAAACAAGCCTGTTTTTTCTGCTTGCTCTTCGTCGTATCCTTGCTCTTTTTCGCCGTTTTTGTTTTTGCTGTTATAAATTAAAAACGGAACGGGGTCAGAGCAATGAGTCATTGTAGAAACGGGGGTTGGATGGTCTGGGGCAATCAAGATTGCAAAATCTTCTCCCATATCTTCAAGGCTTTCTACAACGTATTTAACCACCTTTTCATCAATCTGCTCTATCGAATAAATCTTTTTCTCTAGATCGCCGTGGTGTCCGCATTCGTCTGGGGCTTCCATATGAACGTAAACGAAATCTATTCCGTTTTTCAATGCGTTTACACACGCCTCTGCCTTGCCACTAAAATTAGTGTCGTAATTTCCCGTTGCGCCTTCTACTTCAATAACTTGCATACCAACTATTTTACCTATTCCTTTAAGAAGGTCAACAGCAGAAATCATTGCGCCTTTTAATCCAAAGCGCTCTTCAAAATTTTGAAGGTTTGGTTTTGTCCCTTCACCCCAAAGCCAAAGTGAGTTTGCGGGGTTTTTCCCCTCTTTAACGCGCTTTTGGTTTATAGGATGGTCTTTAAGCAGTTCATAGGATTTTTCCATCAATGAAAGTCTTTTTCTTCCCTCAATACTCTTTGGAAGATAATTAAAAATCTTTCTTCCCGTAATGTCGTGTGGTGGAACAACGTCGCCCGCTATTCTTCCATTTTTCAAAACTAGGCAATGGCGATAACTTACACCCGAATACAAAGTATAATCTTCGCTATCTAAATGACCTTTAAGGTAGTTTATAAGTTCCCTTGCCTCTGCAGTTGAAATTTCCCCTGCGCTATAATCAACCATAG
The DNA here is from genome assembly GCA_045647825.1 of Christensenellaceae bacterium. GTDB lineage: Bacteria > Bacillota > Clostridia > Christensenellales > Borkfalkiaceae > UBA1259. The sequence goes on along the minus strand of JAZRMS010000272.1, from coordinate 3,594 downwards.
ACTTATCTGCATATTTTTCTTCGTTAGAAACAGTCACCAAATTCGCCCTAACAGCAACGTCCGTTTCGCTCAAATTTATGCCAATGCTTGCAGCCTCTAAAGGCGATCTTCCCGTATATCCCTTTTCTGGATTATAACCAAGAACGGAAAGATTTGCAACGTCACTTCCCGGTTTCATTCCTAGTGGAACGGTTCTCACAAGTCCTATGGTTGCACTTTTTGCAAGCTTATCGATATTAGGTTTTTTCGCCACCATTAAAGGCGTTTTATTGTTTAGCGATTCCTGATGGTAATCTGCCATTCCGTCGCCAAGTATTACAACGTATTTCATAATGCGCTCCAATCTATCGGCTGTTTGCCGAATTTAAGTAAATATTCGTTAGTTTTCTTAAAATGCCCACACCCAAAAAAACCGTTATATGCCGATAGCGGACTTGGATGAGCGCACTCTAATATCAAGTGCTTGCTTTGGTCTATAAGTGCTTTTTTGCTTCTTGCGTTTGCACCCCAAAGCAAAAACACAACGTGTTCTTTCTTTTCTGAAATCTTTTTTATAATCCCGTCGGTAAATTGTTCCCAACCTTTTCCTTTGTGAGAGTTTGCTTGATGCGCCCTAACCGTTAAAACGGTGTTAAGCAAAAGCACACCTTGCTTTGCCCAGCCACTTAAATCCCCACTTTTTTTAGGCTCTACGTTAAGTTCTGCCTTTAATTCCTTAAACATATTGACAAGCGACGGCGGAACGTCTATCCCTTCTGGCACGGAAAAGGAAAGCCCCATAGCCTGCCCTTCGTTATGATAAGGGTCTTGCCCTAATAATACCACCTTAACGTTTTCAAACGACGTGTATTTCATGCTGTTGAAAATGTCGTACATTGAAGGGTAAACGGTATAGGAAGAATATTCTTTTTTTAGAAACTCGCGCAAATTTAGATAGTTTTCAGAGCAAAACTCTTCCTTTAGCACTTCGTCCCATTCTTTGGTTATTTTAATCATAATGGTTTTCCTAGTTACATAATATCACATATTGTTTGACAAAATCAATTTAATTTTATATACTAAACAAGATATTTTTTGGAGAATTGTAATGGATATTTTTGAAATTATACTAATCGGTATAGCTCTTTCAATAGACGCTTGCGCCTTAACTATTGCAAACTGCACGGCTTGCAAAAATAAGTTAACCAAAAAAGCAGAGTGGGCAATGCCTATTTGTTTCTCTTTGTTTCAAGGTTTAATGCCACTATTAGGTTATTTAATAGGCTACCTACTAAAAGATTACATAGGCACTATTGCTCAATATATTTCGGCTGGAATTTTCCTTGTGCTTTCAATAAAAATCATTGTTGACATAATAAAAGAAAAAATGCAAGAAAACAAAGTAGATGAAGTGTGCGAAATAGCACCTAAAAACAAACTCTCTATTTGGATAATTTTACTTCAAGCAGTCGCAACTAGCATAGATGCGTTTGCCGTTGGAATAACCTTTATTAACCTTGCATTCTCTGTTTTTATAGCCGTTTTAATTATCGCCGTGATAACTTTTGCGTTCGTTACACTTGCCCTTTATTTTGGAAAGGCTGTGGGAAAAGCATTTGGCGGATATGCAGAGTGGGTTGGCGCAATAATCCTTTTGGGGTTAGCCGTTAAAACCTTAATCGAAGCGCTGGCATAATTTGAATATAAAAATCACGCCCCAAGGGTTTCCTTGGGGCGTTTTCTTTTAGTCAAGTTCTAACAATAATTGTTCTGCAGGGTCATAAGTATAAGTTCCTAAATCCCAACCCAAGAAATTCTTTTCCGATCCTTCTGGAATAACTTCCCAAGTGTTGACGCCTATAATTACGCCCCTTGCTCCAACGTCTGTGTCTATATATCCACCGTTATAAGAATATTCGTGCAAATAGAAAGTATTTCCAGAAATATCGCAAGTGGTTGCATCAATTAGGTGCAAGTTTAGCGCGCGAACGCCCGTATCTTTAAAAGTGTTTCCCGTTATTTTTATATTGCCTTTAAGCCCCGGATTTCCACCGCCTACTATTCCACCTGCCATTTGGATACAGTTGTATTGAACGTTATCAAACAAGCAATTTGTCAAAGTAAAGTTTTCCGTTCTTTGAAGTTTTATCGCCGTAAGTTTTCCACCATTACCAGCAGAAATATCAACGAACGTGCAATCGTCTATCACTATATCTTTAAGCCAAACGTCTTCGGTGGTATTGCTTGAAATTTGTGCGTTTCCACTAAAACTGCAACCTTTAAGAGTAAACCCGTCTAGTTCTGCACCGATTGTCAAATTGCCTTTAAATTTCAAGTTTTCAATAGTAATTCCCGTTAACTTTTCGCCGATAGTAATCATATTGACGGTTGAGCCTTTCTCAAATATTAAACGCAATCCTTTCGCCTGTGTATAAAGGGACAACGTTCCATAATTCCCTTTAGAGAGCATTATTGTTTGGTTATCTTTTGCGTTTAATATAGCATTTAGTGCACTTTGTGGTGTTGCGCTGACACAACCTTCAAAAGCACCGCAAACGCACTCTGAATTTTCAAAAACGTGATTTGCGTATTCCCCCTTTTCCTCGCAACCTATATCTTTGCAAGCCTTCCAATGGTGCGTTTCGTTAAACGTCCACTCGTTTGAAAAATTGTGTGTTTTTCCACACGCAGTCACTATTAAACAAGAAAAAATTAGCGTTAAACAAAGTAATGCCGTCAATAATTTTTTCATAACTTCCCTCTTGAAAAAATTAAGGCTTAAGCCTTGGAAACATTATACCCGACTTAAGCCTTATTGTCAATATTAATTTAGTTAAATTCTTTTAGCGATTGCCTTTAAGAAATCTTTTGAGTTTAACTTTTTAGGCGTTATGCCGTCCTTTTTGAAAAGTCCAACCAAATCGCCCGTCATTTCTCCGTTTTCAATGGTAGAAAGAGTTGCTTTTTCAAGTCTATTTGCAAAGTCCACCAAATCAGAAAGCCCGTCTAGCTCACCCCTTTTTCTCAACGCGCCCGACCAAGCGAAAATCGTTGCAACGGGGTTAGTAGAAGTTTCTTCGCCCTTTATATACTTGTAGTAGTGTCTAGTAACCGTTCCGTGTGCAGCTTCGTATTCGTAAATGCCTTCAGGTGAAACTAAAACGCTAGTCATCATTGCAAGACTTCCATAAGCCGTGGCAACCATATCACTCATAACGTCGCCATCGTAGTTCTTACAAGCCCAAACAACGCCACCCTCACTTCTAACTATTCTAGCAACAACGTCGTCGATAAGGGTATACATATATTCAATGCCCAACGCCTCAAACTTTTCTTTATATTCGTTTTCGTATATTGTTTGGAAAATTTCCTTAAAGTTGCCGTCGTAAACCTTGCTTATTGTGTCTTTAGTAGAAAACCAAAGTGGAAGTTTCATATCTAGCGCATAGTTAAAGCACGCTCTTGCAAAACTCTTTATAGACTTATCGGTGTTGTGCATAGCCATAACTACGGCGTTATCCTTAAAGTCATGAATAGTATACACCGTTTTATTTACATTTTCATCAGTAAAAACAAGTTCTGCCTTGCCTTTTCCCGCCTTTCCATCAACAGCCT
>JAZRMS010000271.1:0-8805 GCA_045647825.1 Christensenellaceae bacterium | reverse complement strand
GGCTCTTTCTGGGCTTATCCGTGGTCGCAATCGTGCTATTTTAAGACTGATTATGATAGTAGTTTGTGCAGGTGTTGCAATACTACTACGCGGAACTTTAACAAAGATTTTAATGGAAATTGAAATTGACGGTGAAAGCTTAAAGCAAATGCTTGTTTCTATGTTGGCTACCGGCGAAACTCAACTTCCAGAAGCTGTAACTAACCTTGCTTTTGCATTGGTGGAAGTTATTATCGGATTACTTTCTTATTTCTTGCTTTTCTTTGCTCTCCGTATCGTATCTTTTATCATCATCTACCCTATTTGCAAAATTTTCGTTAAAAAAGGTAGAAAGACACGCAGATTGTGGGGCGCACTTGTTGGACTTTTGCAAGGCATTATAGTTGCTTTTGTTGTTCTTTCACCTGCAACCGGATTAATTGTTCAAGTAGAAAAGCTTTCTAGCGTTAAAATGGAAGGAAAGCCACTTATTGAAATTCCACAAGAAATTGATCTAAAAGAATATACCGAATCAACTGCTGGTCAACTTTATATTTCAATCGGTAATTGGTATTTCAACATTCTCACTTCTGGCACTACTGCAGACGGCATGGACATTAATCTAGAAGACACTATTGATACAGTTCACACCGTTTTAGGTCTAGCAGACACCGTAACAGGTCTTGGTGATAGCATGAGCGCTCTTTCTAACCCTGAATCTTCCCCAGAAGATAAAATCAACGCATTAGATCAAACAGGTGATGCGCTTATCGCTCTAGGCAACCAAATCGACGGATTAGACGACGGCGCAAAAGAAATGATTAACGAACTTTTAGGTAGCGTTGCAGATATGATTCCTTCTGACCCAGAAGACGAAAATTCTCAAGCAATGAAAGACGCATTATCAGACCTAACTTTAGATGATCTTAACGTTGCGGGCGTAGGTCAAGCCATGAAAGGCGTTTCTTCTGTGATGGAAAACGTTAAAAACGAAACCATAGAAGAAATTACACAAGACGACATTGACAATATCGTTAACGGCATTTCTAGCAACGAATTTATTTTAGAAATGCTCCCAAGCGACACCGCCTTTATTGACGTTAGCGAATTAGATAGTGATTTAGCAAACAAATTTGAAGATGCTTTGGCAGACGTTGAAGATCCAGAAACTAAAGCTAAACTAGAAGCATTGTTCGGTCTTGCTTAACCCTTAAAACAAAAACCCCGAAGTCTTTCGGGGTTTTATTTTACCTTTTATTGATTGTTTTTTATTATAACAATTTAAAACAATTTGGTTTATTGCGTTGACAGAAAACAATATTGAAGATATAATACAATAAATTACTTTTCAAGGTGGATTATGGAACAAAATAGCACTAGAAATTCTCAAGCAGAAAGGGCTGGAATTGTTGGAATAATAACCAACGTTTTACTTGCTGTTGGAAAACTTATTGCAGGAATCTTATCTCAGTCCATGTCTATTATTTCAGACGCGCTAAACAACTTTTCTGACGGAATAAGCGCAGTTGTGACTACGATAGGTTTTAAGCTTGCGAAAAAACCTGCTGATAACGAGCATCCTTTTGGGCATGCACGATTTGAATACGTTGCATCACTCATAATTGCTTTCATTATATTATTCGTTGGGTTTGAACTCGCTATTAGTTCGATTGAAAAAATCATCACCCCAACCCCAACCGTTTTTTCAATATTATCCATTGCTATTTTGTGCGTTTCTATGTTTATAAAACTTGCACTTTCCATATACGACTATAAAATTTATAAAAAACTTAAGTCAGAAACGTTCAAGGCAGCCGCAATTGACTGCAGAAACGATATAATAGTTACTTTTTTCGTTCTCGTTGCTATGGTCATTGAAAAACTTTATTCCGTTCAAGTTGACGGATACGTTGGACTTTTGGTTTCTCTGTTCATTGCATATAGTGGAATAAAACTAACGAAAGAAACAATATCCCCCATTTTAGGCAACACAAACAACGAAGAACTAAAAGACAAAATTCTAGCAAAAATAAAAGAATATCCTATGGTAATCGGCTATCACGATTTGATGATTCACGATTATGGCCCTGGCGCTTCTTTTTGCTCTATTCACTTTGAAATTGATAAAAACCTAGACCCGCTACGCGTTCACGAACTTATTGACAAGTTTGAAAGAGAATTCTTATCTCAAGGAGTTAGTTTGACCGTTCACTACGATCCCGTTGTGACAAACGACGAAGAACTTAATAGACTAAAAAATCTAATTTCTTCTGCTATAAACGAAATCTCCCCCTCTCTTTCGTTACACGATTTTAGATATATCCCTTGCGACGGATTCACGAAAATCTTTTTTGATATTCCTATTCCAGATCAGTCGGCAAGTTTGAAAGAAAAAATACTTTCCGCCGTAGAAAACGCACTTGGAACTATTAAAGACAAAAAATATTTGGCAGATATTACATTTGATTCTATTTCTTTTAACTAATCAAAAAACCTCTTGAATTTTCAAGAGGTTTTCTTTTTATTTTACTGATAAACTTATTGTAAATTCTAGAGATTGATTTTGTTTTAACGTGCAATCTCTTCCTTTTTCCTTTGCCCCGATAACGGTGTCGTATCCACACGTACTAGGCTCTATTCCTACGCAAAAATCGTCGTTAAGCGCGCCGTAATTTATCCAAAGCCCTATAACGGGAAGTTTTTCTTTGTCAAACTCCATAACGAACGTGTCGCCGTTTACATAGCGATAACGTAATTCGCCTTTTTTTGGATTGTTTGGGAAATAAAACTTTTTCATTTCCCACTCCCCATCCGTCCAAGTTGATAATAGGTGCTCTTTTTTATAAGCTATCGTTTGCCCCACAGGAAGTCTTTTTAGTTTATCCGACAAGATGTCCATTGGCTCGCCCTCGTCAAAAGGAACAAGTATTTGCCCGCCCTTTTCCACGTTGATTAGACAATGCGCCGTCCAAACGCAATCCATTTTGCAGTCGCTAACGTTTGTCACGCTATAATCTATAGATATTTTACCATCCGTTCCTTCGTATAAAACCTTTTTATAGGCGTATCCGAGTTTATCTGAACGATAAAACAAATATAATTTGCCGTCTTTTATATCGTAAATAAAAGGCACTCTGCAAACTTCGCCGTGGTCGGGGTGAAAAAGTTCTCTTCCTTTCTCATCAACAACTGTCATTGAGTCAATGGTGGGAAACATATCGTCAAACCCACTACACTCTGACTTTTCAAAACTCTTTTCTTCGCCAAGAGTGTTATACTTTTCGCCCCTGTTTTGCAAAAGATATTCTTTTCCACTTTCTTTTGCCTTAAAAGACGCTATTTTTGCTCCTTCACTAGGAATAACTTTTGCAATATACTTTTCCGTTTCTAATTCGATTGCAAAAATATCTTTATAACTACTTTCTCTAATTATCATTCTGGTAAATATCTCTTTAATGGCAAGTGGTGTGCTTGTTTGCAAATATTAAAGCCTTCAACGTAGCCGGTGTCACATTGCAAACCACGAGTTCTTGCATAACACTTGATACTTTCAGAAGTGTCAACGTCGTCGTGCACTTTAAGCCACTCAATTTGGCTCTTATGGCACTCGTACATCTTTACCTTTGTGTCAATGACGTCCGTAATATCAACGAATATGTCTGGGAAAGTATTTATCATGTTTGTATTTTCCATCATAAATATTGGCGTGAATTTTTCAAACACCGGATATTCGGGGTGGTCGGTAGGATAATGGAAAACGGTTGCAGCCATAGTCGCATCAAACACGATAGTATGGGTTATGCTATGATCCACCATATATTCGTCTGGTCCGTGAGTGATAATAAAATCGGGTTTAACCTTTCTTATAACGTCTGAAACGCGCTTTACAAGTAAATCGTAGTTAGCGCGAAGGAACATGTCGTCTACACCAAGGTTAATATATTCTGCTCCGATTATAGCGGCAGAATTTTTTGCCTCTTCAAGTCTTATCGCAGAAATTTCTTCTTTTGAGTATACTTTATGCCCTGCGCTACCGTTACCGAGAACGCACATAGTTACCTTGTCGCCACGCTTTGCACATTTTGCAAGTGTTCCACCTGCATTGATTTCTAAATCGTCTGGATGACATCCGATTGCTAAAACGTTCATAATTATCTCCTGTATTTATTCAAAATATCCATATTGAGTTCTACGCCGATACCAGGAAGATCTGGAATAGTAACGTAGCCTTCTTTATCAAGTTGGAAATGGTGCTTAACAAGATTTTTAGAAAGTACGGTTTCTTGAGCGCAGTATTCCAAAATATCTGCGTTTGGAATTGCAGCGATAAGTTGCAAGGTTGCGCCGATTAAGATACCAGTCTTAAATGCGTGTGGGATAAGTTTTTTACCGCGAAGTTGAGCCATATCCGCAATCTTTTTAGCCATGGTGATACCACCACAACGGCTCATATCAGGTTGAACGATATCAACTTTGCCGTTTTCTAGCATATCGTGGAATTCATACATAGTACCAAATTCTTCACCGGATGCAAGAGAAATATTGATGTTATCTGCAAGGCGACCAAAGTCTGGAGTTCTGTCTGGTGCAAATGGTTCTTCAAGCCAGTATATCTTTTGTTTTTCGTATTCTTTAGAAACACGAAGAGCATATTTATAATCGGTCCATCTCATACCGATATCAATCATAAGACGGTTGTCGCCAACTGCTTCACGGCAGTATTCAACAAGTTTGATATCCTTTTCTTCGCTTTCACCAAGAGCGCCCCAACCGAATTTATATCCGTGATAGTTGCAGTCTGCTTTATGGTGCGCAACAAGGTCGTCTATTTCTTGCTTTGTTCCTGGCATTAATACAGAGCAGTATGCAGGGATTTTATCTCTAAACTTTCCACCGATTAATTTTGAAACGGGAAGTCCGTATTTCTTTCCCGTAATATCCCAAAGTGCAATATCAATACCACTCATTGCGTGAATACCAACGCTTCTTCTGGTATAGTAGTAGCTATAGTAGTACATTTTGTGCCAGAGATATTCAACGTTAGTAGGATCTTCGCCGATAAGAATTTCTTTTAGGCCTCTGCATTGATCGTGTGATGCTGGTGTTTCTACGATAGCTTTTACTACTTCTGGAGAGCTATCAACTTCGCCGATACCCGTAATACCTTCGTCGGTATGCACCAAAATAACGGCTGTATCTTGACTGCCGTCACCAATCATTTTTACTTCGTCCTGACGGACAACAACAACTTCAACGTCTGTAATTTTCATAACTTTTCTCCATTTTTATTAAAATTTAATTATCGCTTTGATAAGCGTTTTGTCGTGATTTCTGTAAAGGTCGAACGCCTTGTTGATATCTTCTAGCTTAAACTCGTGAGTTACTAACTGCTCTAAGTCAAGTTTGCCACTCTCGATTAGTTTTACTAACGGATACCACGCTTTGGTATTTCCAACTGCCCCGTGAACGGAAATTTCTTCTACGATTAGTTTCTTAACAGGCATAGTAATTTGCTCTAAATCCCCAGGGATTCCATATAAAATAACGTTTCCACCCTTTTTAACGTAATTAAAGGCTTGTTCTATCATAGGCTTTGCGCCAGTTGCCTCAACTACTAAGTCTGCCTTTTTGCCGTCCGTTATATCTGCAATTTCCTTTTCTGGATCGGGCGATAATTTAACGTTAACCACGTGTGTAGCACCGTACTTAAACGCTCTAATCGTTGACTTTTCGTCACGAACTACTACGATTATTTTGCTTGCACCCATTAGTTTTGCAACCATTATAAACGCTAGTCCAGCAGGTCCCGTTCCTTCAACCACTACAGAGCCTGCAAGTGGAACGCCTATTCGCATTAAAGATTCGGTTGGACAAACGGTACTCTCTAAAATAGCGCCTGCTTTATCGCTAACAGCATCTGAAATAGGAACTATTGCTGAAACGGGAACTTTAACGTATTCTGCGTATCCCCCGTTATGTGGATAATATCCTATTTCGCTACTATCGTTGCAAATATATTGTTTTCCTTCTCTACAATAATCGCAATATCCACAGCCGATAGAAGTTGCTACAACGCATCTTTGACCGATTTTTATGTCGGTGCGAGAAGAATTTATTTTAACTACTTCACCACAAATTTCGTGACCTTGAACGTTTGGTGCTTTGCCTATCTTTAATAGCCCAGAGATAATATGATAGTCGGTTGCGCAAACGCCCGCCGCCCTAACTTTAAGTAGTGCCTCTTCTTCGCCTATTTCTGGGATAGGAACTTCTCTAACTTCTACTTGGTTGTCACCAAGCCAAACCGCCGCCTTCACTTTACCACCTCTTTATCGGCAAAGTTTTCGTTTAGAACTTTACCCATCAAGCGTTTATATCCTTTAGGGAAGGTTTCTGAATCGGCAACTCTCAATTCTGGCATAAATGAAAATTGAATTTCCTTTGCCGTTATTAAATCCCCTTCTTTAACTGCTTTATAAAGCTCTGCCACCTTTTTAGGATAAATAGCAGCAAACGCGGTAAGACTTCCTGCACAACCACCAACAAGGGCGGGGAGTAATATATCGTCCGTTCCCGTCATTATGCTAATTTCTTTTCCATCTGTATATTCAATCATATGTTCAATTCTTTTCATATTAGCGCTACTATCTTTAATACCGATAATGTTTTTATGCTCGAAAAGTTTGAACACTAAATCAAGTTCTATTTCTTGAGTAAAGAAAGGCACGCTATATAAAATAACCGGAACAGGTGAATTATCTGCAACTTGGTTGTAATATTCTTCTCTTTCAGCCTTGGTATACTTAAAATAATAAGGCGGGCAAACGAGAACGGCATCTGCACCGATTTTGCCTGCGTGACGGCAAAGTTTTACCGTGTCTGCAATATTTCCGGTACATGCGCTAACGATAAGTTTTTTATCTTTCGCTTTGTTAATAGCAATTAGTTCTGACAAACGCATCTGCTCTTCTAGAGAGAGTTGAATGTACTCTGCCGTGCTACCGTTACTAACAAAACCAGAAACGTTGCTGTCGTTTACTAAATCAATTTGCTTTATAAACGCTTCTTCGTTAACCTTGTCACCCTTAAACGGCGTCATAACAACCGCGAAAGGTCCGTTAATCAATTTGTTCATTTTAATAAGTACTCCTCTATATTTAAAGGCAAGATTTCTTCAAACAAGTCCTCTGCCCCGTCTTCCGTTAATAAAAAGTCGTTTTCTAATCTAACCCCAAAATCTTGGTATGCGCCAGACTCAACCGTGTAAAAATCCCCAGCTTGTAGCGCCGTGTTGTTATCCAACAGAAATTGCGGTTGCATTAAACAACTTTCGCCTATCTTATGCCCTGCGTGGTGAACAAGCGTTTTTCCCTGTCTTTCGTGCACACCGTTAACAGCCTTATAAACCTCTGATGCAAGAGCGCCTTTCTTTATTGCCTTTTGACCTTCTCGAATAGATGCTTTTATCATCTCAAAAACTTCTCTTTGCTCTCTAGATATATTGCCAACGAAAAAGGTTCTACAAACGTCGCACCACACTCCGTTTTTGCCAACGCTAACGTCCATAATAAGGGTGTCGCCTTCCTTGGGAATATAGCCTTTTGTCACCCCGTCTATATTTAGGGTGTCCTTTCCCCAAACGTAGTCGTATACTATTTGATAGTCGCTTAGGCTTTCCGTTAAAGAATTCTTAAAGTGTATAAACAGCTGGTCGGTATCCATACCAAACTTAAAACTTTTTTTAAATTCGGTAAACGCTTTCCCCACCGCTTTTAACGTTTCTCTTATTTGCATTAATTTTCCTCACTATTATCTATTTTATATTATACCACTATTATTAGCATAATAATAGTGGTTTTTGTACCGAAAAATAGCAATATTTTCCCGAACGCAAAATTAATTGACAATTTCATATTTCGGTTGTATAATCTAACTATGGCTTATATTTTTAATAGTGAAAAAATTAAAAAATTGTTATCAGACTTTTATTTGTCCACAAACGTTTCGGTCGCATTTTACGATTCGAATATGAATTTGGTTGCAAATCTTCCCGAACACACCCCCTACTGCAAGTGCGTTAGAAATAAAAAAGACTGCATAAAAAACTGCAGTTTGTCTAACCTTTCACACATGAAAGATTCTATAACCAACCACCAAATGGTATCTTATACTTGTCACGCGGGATTAATGGAAACCATTATCCCCGTTACTTATGAAGAAACGCTAATAGGGTTTATGCAAATAGGTCAATTTCGTGATGAGAGTGGAAAATTTTCTTCAGAAGAAATGGTAAAAGAAGTTGCAAAAACTTATAAAATCAACCAAACGAAACTAATTAAATTATATCGTAACTTGCCTGTTTTATCAGAGGACAAATTGCAAGCCGTTATACAAATAATGATGATTTTGATTAAAAGCTTTTGGGATGATAGCCTTATCACCTTAAATAGAAGTATGCTTTCGGTTAAAGTTGAGCGTTATATTTTAGAGCACTTGAAAGAAAAACTTTCGGTTGAATCTATTTGCGATTATTTTTTCCTTTCCAAAAACGCACTATATCGTCTTTTTAACGACGAATTTAACACAACGGTCGGTAACTTTATAACTAACAAGCGAATTCAGCTTGCAGAAAAAATGCTAAAAGAAACTTCCATCCCCGTCACACAAATTTCTGCTGAATGTGGGTTTGTGGACTACAACTACTTTATAAAAGCATTTAAAAAGCAAAAAGGTCTTCCCCCCTTGCAGTTTAGAAAAAATAGCCAACAAAAAAAAGATTAACCTATCAAAAAAGGCAGTTCAACGAACTGCCTTTTTTATATTTAA
>JAZRMS010000270.1:0-5287 GCA_045647825.1 Christensenellaceae bacterium | reverse complement strand
GAAGTTGCAAACGACGGGGACGTTACTGCGCTTGCAGGCGCAATCGACTTAAACGACAACGGCGTTTTAGGTATCGCTATGGGCACTAGCGAAGCTGTTGGATATATAAACACTAACGGTGGAATTAACGGGTGGCTTTCTGAACTTGCTTTTGCGCCCGTTGATTTTAACGAAGATGCTATGGCAGACGAATGGAGTGGCGACGTTGGCGTTGGATGCAAATATTTCTCTCAAGATGCAGTTATAAAACTTGCAGAGGCTGGCGGATATAAGTTTAAAGATGGCTTAACCCCTGCTCAAAAATTAAAAGAAATTCAAGCACTTATGGAAAGTGGCTCTTCTTTGGCAGAGCAAATTTATCAAGATATCGGCACTTATCTTGCCCACACTATCCCCTTCTACGCTAAGTTCTACGATATTAAACACATGCTTTTACTTGGAAGAGTTATGGGCGGTAAAGGTGGCGACGTTATTCTTTCTACTTGTAAAGAAGTTCTTGCAAGCGAATACCCAGAGTTTGCCGACCTTGATATAGGTTTACCAGATGAAAATAGCAGAAGAGTTGGTCAAAGTATAGCGGCAGCATCTTTACCAGCTAGTAAATAAGGAAATAATATGAAATGTTTTAATAACGCCCTAGTATACGTTGAGGGCAAAGGTCTAATAAAGCGCTCTATCGAGTTTGACCAAAAAATTCAAAAAATTTGCAAAAAAAGTAAGGCAGAAGAAATCGCTCTTCCCGCCCACGCAATAGTATTGCCTGGGTTTATCGACCAACATATTCACGGCGCTGGCGGTAGCGACGGAATGGATGGCACGGTTGAAGATATTTCCACCATTGCCACAACCATTGCAAAAGAAGGCACTACTAGTTTTCTAGTAACCACAATGACGCAGAGCAAAGAAAACATATTAAAGGCTATGACGGCAGTAAAAAAATATCGCGAAAGCGCACCAAAAACGGGTGCAAGAGTAGTTGGTATTCACCTTGAAGGGCCGTTTATCGCTCCTGCACATAAGGGCGCACAACCTTTAGAATACGTTGTTTCACCAGACGTTAAAACTTTTGACGAATATAATAGTGCTAGTGGAAACGCAATTAAAATCGTTTCTCTTGCCCCAGAAGTAGAAGGTGCTAGCGAACTTATTCGCCACTTAAAGGAAAACAAAATAGTTGCATCAGTTGGGCATTCAGGCGCAAAATTTTCTGACGTTGAAAGGGCTGTTTTAGACGGAGCAACCAACGTTACCCACACCTATAATGCACAATCGGGGCTACACCACCGTGAGATAGGCGTGGTCGGTAGCGCAATGCTTATCGACGATATTAATTGCGAACTTATTGCAGACACCATACACGTTTCCGTTCCCGCAATGCGACTTTTGATTAAAAACAAATCAAACGATAAACTAACGCTTATTACGGACGCTATGCGCGCCAAAGGATTGCCAGATGGAGAAAGCGAACTTGGTGGTCAAAAGGTGTTCGTTAAAAATGGCGAAGCAAGGCTTGTTGACGGAACGCTTGCAGGTAGCGTTCTTACGATGAATAGGGCGCTAGATAACGTCGTTAACAAGGTGGGTGTTGATTTTATAAAAGCCGTAGATTTTGCAACTATTAACCCTGCTAAAAACTTGGGAATAGATAACGAAGTCGGTTCTATAAAGGTCGGTAAAAATGCAGACTTTACCGTTATAGATAAAGATTTTAACGTGTTACTCACCATCCGTGACGGAGAAATTATTTACAAAGCGTAAAAAGGAAACAAAAAATAAAAACCCCAAAAGCAAAATGCTTTTGGGGTTGTTTTTTATAACAAATTAAGTTGTTCTGCTAGTTCTTTTATTCCGTCCTTTTGTTCATTTGAAACGCTACTATTTACTTCCATAGTCTTTCTTATTCTTTCTCTATCCTTGCCAAACACCAACTTAAACCACCTTGCAACTTGATAGAACGGGAAAAGTAACGGGCATTTTTTAAGTGATGGGAAGGTTAAACAAAGTTCACTATAACTAACGAACAATCTTTTTAATATATGCTTTGCCTTTCCACCATCTTTTACTTGTTTAATTGCAGAACGTTGCTTAAAGTCGCCATACACCCCGCCACTTATCACAAAAGTTTCCATATTGTGCGTTAATTCGGTGTGCTCTTTACCATCAAACCAAACTTCGTTAAGTGCCTTTACTGCGCTGTAGAAGGCTGTAAGCCCACTTTCTGAAAGCAAATGCAACACTTCTTTTTCGTTATAACCTATCTTTTTTTCAATTAGCCTTAAATCTAAAAACGGCTTTATTCCGCACCCACCGTTCATAAAGTGCTTTGCCATGTGATAAACGTGATAGAACACGAAAAGTTTATCTTCCATCTTTCTTTCGTGTGTTTTCCCATCCACTTTTTTGGAATTAATAAGCGCAGTATTAAGAACGCTAGCATCCTTAAAGCCACCTTCTATTAAACTAAAATGAAGTTCAATAGGAACGTTACTTTGACTTAAAAAAGTTATTTCATGATTGCTTTTTTCACTGACGGTATACCCTGCTAGAACAAGGACCTTTTCTGCCAACGGCAAGTCTTTTTCGCTAACCAAAATATCTATATCACAACTTGTTCTCATCCATTGCTCTGGATAAGTTTCCCTAATAATCGCACCCTTTAATGGGATAAAGTCTATTTTATTATATTCTAAAATTCTTTTAACACTCTCTAATTCAAGCGATTGTTGTGTAAAACGAAAAACGGCTAAAGAGCGTTCTCTCTTTATCACCTTGTTTAGTTTTTCACCTTCTTCACTTTTTTCTTGAACGGGATCTAAAAGGTGCGCAAAATCGTGCTTTTTCGCTATAATAAAAAGCCTTTCTTGTTCTTTAATATCAAGTTGTTCCCCGTTCTCTTTCGGGGTTAACAAAACTTTTTCGTTTATAATCGATAAAAGCGCTTTCAATTCTTTCTGCATTTCACACCTCTATAAAAGTATATCACACATTAAAAATATTTTCAATAACATTTTAAAATAAAAAAAGGATGCATCAACATCCTTTATTTTGCTCCTTTATGACTGAAAATAATACCGATTGTCTTGAACATGATCTTTATTTCCATCCAAATAGAACGCTTTTTTATGTATTCTATGTCATAAATAATTTTTTCTTCTGGCTTTAAATCATAGCCACCATTAACTTGTGCCCAACCAGTTATGCCTGGTTTAACCAAAAGCCTTTGAGAAAAACCTGGAATATATTTTTCAAATTCCGTTGCAAAAATCTCTCTTTCTGGGCGAGGTCCTATCAATGACATTGTGCCTATAACACAACACCATAATTGAGGAAGCTCGTCCAACCTTGTTTTACGAAGTATTCTTCCAAAAGGATAAATTCTATCGTCATTGTCACCACTAGACCATCTTGCGCCATCTTTTTCCGCATCAATTCGCATAGTCCTAAATTTAGGAACACTTATAGTCTTTCCCTTGTGCCCTAATCTCTTTTGTATGTAAAAAATCGGACCTTTAGAAGTGCATTTTATTATTATTGCAACTATAAGCATAATTGGAAACAATATAGCTAAAGCAGTAAAGCAAACTAGAAAATCGAAAAGTCTTTTCACAAAAGCATAAAAAGGCTTTCTCTTTAGGTTTTCAATCTTTTCAACCTCATAAATTTGGTCGTGTTCATAAGGCAAAATTACAACTTCTGCAGATGCGGCAGCAACATCTTCGTATAAAGTTTCTGCTACCGTTTTTTCGTTATTTAAAACTGGTTCCATATTTATCTCTCAACATTCGTAAAAGCATATTTTTTCAAGGATATTATACCATCTTTTGCATTACATTTCAATCTCTTTTGCGTAAAAATACTAGAAATTTGTGCCATTTTTGCTTTTTTGTTTGTTTTTTAAGTTTTTACTTAATTAACGTTGCGCGATATTTAAGATTTTTGCGAATTGGATAATAGCTTTCTTTTGCTTTTCTAAGTCCCTCTATTCCCATATCTTCTTCTCTATCCAAAAATTTAACTTGTGGATATTTTGAACTAATATGTTTTGCAAATTCGTTATTTATGGCGACGTATGCCCCGGGGATATCTGCAAACGCCTTTTCAAAATGCACGTCTAAGGTATCTTCTTCCATGAAAGTCCCAAAAGTAACGGCAATGACCTTTTCTTTGCAAGAAAGAATTATTCCTTCTATAGAAAGCTCTACAAAGTTTGCAAGCGCCCTATCAAAAAAGTCCATTTCATATTCATAATCAGCATCCGGATCAGCAGAAAGTTTTTCGCGATACCACTCGTCCACCATGTTTTTAACTTTAAATAGGTTGTCCTTCGTAATACTTTCGACTTTATATTCGGGGCAAGCCTTCTTAAACTGCGCTAGATGGTTTCTTTTTTTATGGTATTTTTTTCCCGCAAGATCTTTTAGATCGTTGATATCATAAACGTAATCATAAGATCCTTCGTTGGTAGTGAAAGAAAACCTGTTAGGGAAAAGTTCTTCTAAGATATCCTTGTTTTCTTGGCTTAAAGAGCTTATAACGCACTCTATCCCCCTTTCACCAGCATCTTCTATTATTTTTTCAATAGCACTTTTAACATTGCCGTTTTCCTTAACAAACGGAAATGGATAAAAACTACGACTAAACGTTGAAAGGAAAAACAAGGCGTTTTCATCAAAAAAAAGTTTTTGATCGCCCCACAAAAAAAGGTTGGCAAAAGACATTTCGCAACCGCAAATTTTTTTGCCACCCTTAAATTCGTTATAAAGTTCTTTGTCGTTAAGATCAATACTTCTAAAATTCATCATAAGTAATTATTCGCCTTCAAAAAGCGGTGTTGAGAAATATCTTTCTGCAGTATCTGGAAGAACGGTAACCACCGTTTTTCCTTCACCAAGTTCTTTTGCAAGTTTTTTTGCTGCGGCAACGTTTGTTCCAGAAGAAATTCCACACATAATCCCTTCTAATCTTGCCAAATCTTTAGAAGTTTCAAGCGCTTCTTCATCAGAAATAATGCAAATCTTTTGATAAATATTGCAATTCAATACGGGTGGGATAAGCCCATCACCTATTCCCATTTGAATATGCGAGCCGATTGTTCCACCAGCCAAAATTGCAGCGTTTTCTGGCTCTACTGCCCAAATCTTTATATCTGGGTTTTGCGCCTTTAACACTTCGCCGATACCCGTAATCGTTCCGCCCGTGCCTATGCCAGAGCAAAAGCCGTGAATTGGACCGGCAACTTGTTCCAAAATTTCCAACCCCGTGTGGTGACGGTGCACCGTTGGGTTAG
>JAZRMS010000269.1:0-2977 GCA_045647825.1 Christensenellaceae bacterium | reverse complement strand
GGATACTTTATCGCTATGCCAAGCAGAAAAACTGGCGAAGGCGAATACAAAGATATTGCTCACCCTATCAAGACTGAAACCAGAGAAGAACTCATTAAAGTAATCTTGTCTGCTTTTGAAGAAGAAAAACTTAAACCCGCCGAATAATCCTGCATTCTTTTCAAAACTTTCAAATTTAACTAAACTGAATATTTTTCAAAAACTTTCCGTAAGAATGTCTTAACGGATAGTTTTTTGCTACAAAAAATTTCTTTTCAAGGGGTATTTATGAACATAATTACTATAGGTCGCGAATTTGGTAGCGGTGGCAGAGAATTAGGAAAACTTATTGCCGAAATTTTAGGATATGATTATTACGATAAAGAAATAATCTCTCTTATTTCAGAAAAAAAGCAAGACAAAACGCTTTTTCAAGAAGCTCTTTCCACGCCAATCCCAGCGCCCATGCAAAGTTTACACCACACGTTTAATTCCCCACTATACTTTGCGCCACACAATACCGAATTTTTCGTTAACCAAAGAAAAGTTATAGAAGAAATCGCAAAAAAAGGCAAAGATTTTGTTATTATAGGCAGAAATGCAGACGTTATTTTAAGAGAATATAAGCCGTTCAACATTTTTGTTACAGCGCAAATGCAAGATAAAATCGCTCGTTGCATGAATCGCGCAAACCAAACGGAAAAACTAAACGAAAAACAAACTCGCAAAAAAATCAACAAGATAGACAAGGCAAGAAAGCGTGCAAGATATTTAATTACAGAAAGGGACTGGGGGCATAAAAACTCTTATCACGTTATAGTTAACACCACCGGTTGGAACTTAAAAGACCTTGCACCGTCAGTTGCACAAATGATTAAAGACTATTTTACAAGTACTAGCAATGAATGAACAAGTTATTAAGCCGATTGCCTTTATAAGATCGGACTTCAAAGAAAAATTCGGCATACCAAGACAAAGTGGAAGAGCGCCCTCTCTTTTATCCAAAATAGTATTTGAACCCGAATATCGCGATAGCAACGCTCTTCGCGGGATAGAAGGATTTTCGCACCTTTGGATTATCTTTGATTTTTCACTAGCGCACAAAAGTGGTTGGTCGCCAACCGTTCGCCCACCAAGGCTTGGCGGAAACGAACACGTTGGCGTGTTTGCAAGTCGTTCACCTTTTAGGCCGAACAATTTAGGGCTTTCTTCTGTAAAGTTTGTTGAAATTGAAAAAACTAAAGACTTGGGCGACGTGTTGGTTGTTTCTGGGGCTGATTTATTAGACGGCACGCCCGTTTACGACATCAAACCTTATCTTCCCTTTACCGACTGCCACGTTGACGCCATAGGTGGATATGCCGACCTTGTTAAAGATTATCAGCTTGACGTGGTTTTCCCAGACCAACTAAAATCCCTTATTCCTTACCAAAAATTACAAGGATTGATAGAATGCCTTAAGGATGACCCAAGGCCGTCTTATCACGACGACGAACGTGAATACGGCATGAGTTTTTCTGACTACGAAATTAAATTTATAGTAAAAGATAAAACGCTTTTCGTTAAAGAAGTGCAAAAAAAATAATCGGTTTTTTAACCGATTATTTTTTATTTTTTAAGCGTTATCTCTATTAAATTGCGAATTATATAGCTCTGCATATGCGCCGTTTTTTGCTATTAATTCTTTATGGTTTCCTTGCTCTACTATTCTTCCTTCTGTAACGACGGCTATTTCATCTGCATTTTTAATGGTTGACAGCCTATGCGCAACAACCACGGTAGTTCTTCCCTTACAAAGTTCATCAAGCGATTGTTGAATCAAAATTTCAGTTGCGTTATCAAGCGCGCTAGTCGCCTCGTCAAGTATTAAGATTGCAGGGTTTTTCAAGAATACTCTTGCTATTGATAGTCTTTGTTTTTGTCCACCAGAAAGTTTTACACCACGTTCGCCTATAACCGTTTGATATCCATTTTCCAAACTCATAACGTAATCGTGGATATTAGCGCGTTTTGCAGCGTCTATAACTTCTTCATCCGTAGCATCAGGTCTACCGTATAATATGTTCTCTTTTATGGTGTCGTTAAACAGGAAAACGTCTTGTTGAACTATGCCTATATTCTTTCTTAAAGATTCTGCCGTTATATCGTGAATTTCCTTATCATCAATAAAAATCTTGCCCTTTTCCACGTCGTAAAAGCGTGGGATTAAGTGGCACACGGTAGTCTTTCCACCACCGCTAGGCCCAACTAAGGCAAAGATGTTTCCCTTTTTAATATCTAAATTAAAATCAAACAAAACGTCCTTTTCTTCGCCATAACCATAGGTAACGTTTTCAAAACGAATTCTACCTTCTAGTTTACCAACTTTTTCTGCCCCGTCCTTTTCCTTTTCGCTTTCAGTATCCATTATTTCAACGAATCTCTTAAAGCCGGTTATACCGTTTTGATATTGTTCCATAAACATAATAAATTGTCTAACAGGTCCTAAAAACACGTTAACGGACACGATAAACGTGGTGTAGTCGCCAAGTTTGATAATGCCTGCATGCAAGAATAATCCACCTGCAATAAGCACCACAACGTTAAATATTTCGGTCACAAGAGTTGAAGTTGAATGGAAAACACCCATAGCCTTAAACGACTTTCTGCGCGATTCTACAAACGCGTCGTTCCCTTTTTCAAACTTATTCCTTTCACTCTTTGAGTTGGTGAATGCTTTGGTTACTCTAATGCCAGAAATACTGCTCTCCAACGACGCGTTAATTTGTGCAATAGATTTTCTGCCCTCCATAAACGCATCTCTCATTTTATTTCTTAACGCCATAGAAATTAGAATCAAGAAAGGCACGCAAATAAATATGATTAACGTCAAATAAACGTTTATGGTCATCAAATAAACAAACGAAACGATAATTGATATTCCAGAAATAAGCACGTTTTCTGGGCCGTGGTGGGCAAGTTCGCTTATGTCGTTAAGGTCATTTGTCATTCTAGACAT
>JAZRMS010000268.1:0-3917 GCA_045647825.1 Christensenellaceae bacterium | reverse complement strand
CAACGGTGTCGTTTTTTCCTATGACAACTTTGTTAAATTCGCCACTAGCCATTCTAGTTAACGCACTCATAGGCTCACCTTGTGTACCTGTAGAAACGATTAAAATCTCTTCGTCTTTGAAATTCTTTATTCGTTCCAAATCTACAATTAAGCCGTCCTGAATATTAAGTTCACCTATTTTTGATGCAGATTCTGCAATATTTATCATACTGCGCCCAGAAAAAGCAACTTTTCTTTTATATTTTACAGCTAAATCCAAAATTTGTTGCAATCTATGAACGTTTGATGCAAACGTTGCAATTATAATACGCCTTGAAGAGTTGTCTGCAAAAATATGCTCAAAGGTTTCTTTGACAACAGATTCACTTAAAGTCGTTCCTTCAATTTCAATATTTGTAGAATCTGCCATCATCAATAGAACACCCTTTTTGCCTATCTCTGAAATTCTTTGCAAATTCATAACTTCGCCGTTTACGGGGGTGAAGTCTATCTTAAAGTCGCCAGAGTGAAAAATAGTTCCCACGGGCGTTGTTATTGAAAGTGCAACAGCACCCGCAATTGAGTGGTTGACGTTTATAAATTCTATATTAAAATTGCCAAGTTTGATACTTCCGCCTGCTTTTACGCAGTTTAGGCTTGCAACTAGCCCCTTTTCTTCGCTAATTTTGTTTTCTATTAAGGTCAACGTTAGTTTCGTTCCAAAAATAGGTGCGTTTATATCTCTTAAAATATAAGGAATTCCGCCTATATGGTCTTCGTGACCATGAGTTATGATTATACCGCGAATTTTGCTTTTGTTTTCTTGCAAATATCTTATATCTGGAATAACCAAATCAACTCCCGGCATATTGTCACCAGGGAAAGTTAGCCCTGCATCAATTATGATAATATCCTTACCATATTCAAGGGCTGTCATGTTCTTTCCTATTTCGCCAACACCGCCCAAAAATCTAACCTTTAACGTCTTTTTTTGCGCCTTTTCACTAGGCTTTCCCATAAGCGTTTCTAAATCTATTTTTGATTTTTTCACGTTTTGTATTTTGCTTTTTATTTTTTTCTCTTTGTTTTTATTTTCTTTGGCCTTAACGTTATTAATTTTAGTCGCCATTACTTTTAAGCACCTTTTTATTTATATAATTTTATTTTATTATACACTTTTTTAAGCAAAATGTAAATTATATTTATTTCTTTAGGATATAAATTTTAATTTCGACTTAAATTTGCTTGAAAAAAAAGTCGTATAAGTGTATAATAATGTAAATTATTTATGTTCACTTATTTTAGGAGTCAAACTATGAGAGTATTTAACTTTGCAGCAGGACCATCAACTCTTCCACTTCCTGTTTTGGAACAAGCACAAAAAGAACTTCTTGATTTTAACGGAACGGGGATGAGTATTATTGAAATGAGCCACCGTGGCAAGCCTTTTATGGCTGTTAACGACGAGGCTAACTCTCTTCTTCGCGAACTTATGAATATTCCCGATAACTATTCGGTTTTATTTGTTCAAGGCGGGGCAACCCAACAATTTGCCGCTGTTCCGCTAAACTTACTTAAAAATGGAAAGGCTGATTACATTTTGACTGGTAACTTTGCAACCAAGGCTTACGAAGAAGGTTGTAAATATGGAGATATGGCTATTGCTGCATCATCAAAAGAGGCAAACTACACCTATATTCCAGACATGAAAGACGTTAAGTTCCGCGACGGAATTGATTACGTTCACACTACTTACAACAATACTATTTTCGGTACTCGTTATACCGAACTTCCAAAAACTAATGCAACTCTCGTAACCGATATGAGTTCTTGCATTTTGAGTGAAGAAGTTGACGTTTCTAAATTCGGTCTTATTTATGCAGGCGCACAAAAGAATATTGCCCCTGCAGGTCTTACTATCGTTATCGTTAGAAAAGATTTGCTAGGTAGCGCTTCTCCTATCTGCCCTATTATGCTTAACTATGCTATTCAAGATAAGAACGACAGCTTATACAACACCCCACCTTGTTTCCCTATCTATATGTCAATGTTAGTTTTCCGTTGGCTTAAAAATTTAGGTGGCGTTAAGGCTATGCAACAAATCAACGAAGAAAAAGCAAAACTTCTTTATGATTTTATCGATAACTCTTCTTTCTATACCAACAAGGTTAACAAAAAAGATCGTTCTCTTATGAACGTTCCTTTCGTTTCACCAAGCGAAGAACTTGATGCCAAATTCGTTAAAGAAGCTACGGCAAGTGGACTTGTTTCACTCAAAGGTCACAGAGTTACTGGTGGTATGAGAGCATCTATTTATAACGCAATGCCAATCGAAGGTGTTAAATCACTTATCGAATTCATGAAAAAATTTGAATTGGAGAACAAATAATGAAAAATATACTTACCCTAAATGCAATTAGCCCCGTTATTAACGATATTTTTGATTGTTCTTATAACGTTGCAAGCGATTGCAAAAATCCTATCGGTATCATGCTACGTTCATTCAAAATGCACGACTATGCTATCGACGAAAATACTATAGCCGTTGCAAGAGCAGGCGCAGGTACTAATAATATTCCCGTTAATGAATATGCTGAAAAAGGTATCGTTGTTTTCAACACCCCTGGTGCAAACGCAAACGCAGTTAAAGAATTAGTTCTTGCAACTCTTTTTATCGCATCTAGAAATATCGTAGAAGCAAACTCTTGGGTTGCTACCTTAAAAGGACAAGGCGAAGAAGTTGGAAAATTAGTTGAAAAAGGCAAGGCTAATTTTGCTGGGAAAGAAATTAAAGGCAAAAAGCTTGGCGTTATCGGTCTTGGTGCAATCGGCGCGTTAGTCGCTAACTCTGCTATAGACCTTGGCATGAGCGTTATCGGATACGACCCTTTCCTTTCAGTTAACGCTGCTTTAAGACTTTCTTCTTCTGTTAAAGTTGTTAAAGAACTTGACGATTTAATTAAGGAATGTGATTTTATCACAATTCATATCCCTTATATACCAGATCAAAACAAAGGACTAATAAACGCAGGGCTTATCCGTAAAATGAAAGACGGCGTTGTTTTAATTAACTGTGCGCGTGGCGAAATCGTTGATAACGAAAGCGTTATTAGCGCAGCTGAAAAGGGCAAAATTGCTAAATACGTTGTAGACTTCCCTGCCGACGAACTTATCGGGGTTAAAAACGTTATTTGCATTCCTCACCTTGGCGCATCTACAGAAGAGGCAGAAGATAATTGTGCAGTTATGGCAGCAAAACAACTTATCGATTATATAGAAAACGGAAATATAGTTAACAGCGTAAATTATCCAACTTGCTCAATGCCTAGAACTACCCCACACCGTTTGACAATTTTACACAAGAATACGCACAATATTCTTGCACAAATCACCGGTACTGTTGGTAATGAAGGTATCAATATTTCTAACCTTACAAACCAAAGCAAGGGCGATTATGCAGTAACTATTTTAGACGTTGACAATGCTGTTCCTACAGAAGCAATCGAACACATTGCAAAGGTTGAAAACGTTATTAAAATTAGACAAATTTAATTTTTATAAAACAAATAAAACTCGCGAAACCCTTTTCGCGAGTTTTATTTGTTTGAATATTAATAATCACTTGATTTTAATATTATATTTGTGTATAATATTAAAGCAATTTATCAAAAGAGATATAACTTGTGGAAAGGTATCGAAGTGTCATAACGAGTCAGTATCTCGGGCGCTAGCCCTGCGTAGCTACGGCGGAGCAGTCTTTGCGGTTGTAAACCGCATTTCACTTCATTACGACATAACAACTTAATATTTTACTTGGAAAGGTATCGAAGTGGTCATAACGAGCCAGTAACTCGGGCGCTAGCCCTGCGTAGCCACGGCGGAGTACGTTGTGGGGATGTGAAATGCATAACGCTTGGTTTCGACATATCATCTTATTA
>JAZRMS010000267.1:0-3422 GCA_045647825.1 Christensenellaceae bacterium | reverse complement strand
CTTCCTATATGGATAACGTGGTGGCAATCTGGGCAAACTGCAAGAATATCTTCAAGTTTTTGCGTTGCAGTTTGTTCGTTATAACTCCACCTTTCGTGCGCCTCTAATCGCGAGCTTTTTGCACCGCAAATCATACATTTTCCATTTGCACGTTCTCTTGCGTCTTTTTTAAGAAAATCCCATTGTTTTTTTGACAAAATAGTTCTTAAATTGGAATACCAACACCCGTCGGGAACTAGTTCAAAATCAAGCTTTAATTTCATTTACACTCCTACTTCCATGGCAAACAAAATATATTATTTGATATTCGTTTGCTAAATCTTGAGTCAATTTCAACGCACCATCAACCTTTTCGTCATCTAAATTAAAGAAAGGGTCATCTAGAATTATAAAAGGTTTTTCGCCCTTAAACAACACGTCGGTAAGCGCAAAGCGCTTGCAAATTTCAAACAAGTTTTGATAGCCCTTGCTATAATATTCCGTTGATTTTTCCCCGCCCTTTTCTTGTATTGTAACGGTTAAATCCAAGTCAATATTTGCGTTAGTTTTTCCGTCGATTAATTTCAAATACTTATTCAAACTATCAAGCAAAGGTTGACGATATTTTGCCTTTAAATTTTCATCTGCTTTCTTCAAATGCTCTTTGGTTAAAGACAATATATTAAGTTCGCTTTCTAATTGTTTTATCTTGTCGTTAATTGATGTTTTTGCATTTTCTAAATCAACGAGTTTATAAGCATTTTCCTTGTGAATTTTTATGCTAGAGCGCTTTTGTGCAAGTTCGATTGAATTCCTTGTGTACTCATCTTGCGCACGGCGAAGTTCCACGTTTAATACTGCAAGATTTTCTTTTGCAATGTCGTTAGAATTAAACTGGTCCTTTATTTGGTTAAATTCTGCAATTTGTTCATCTAATTTTGCAACGTCTGCACAAATCACTTTATAAACTTCTGAAATTCTTTTAATATAGCCTAGTGCAGTAATTCTTTCATAGCTTTCACCAAGTGAAAATCCGTTTATAAATTCATCAACTTCTTCTTGATATTGAGTTTTTAAGGACAAACATTTGCCAAGCTCTTCTTTTTTAGAAATTGTGATAGCCGAAAAAGGTTGTTTTTGATTTTTATTCTTTTTGTTTGCATAGTCGCCACATAGCGCCAAAACTGAAAGAATAAACACGGCAACACTTACCCAAGTGAGTGCAGAATTCAAACCTATTAAAAATGCAAAAACAGCTGTTAGAATTAAACCTATCGCACCACAAATCCCAAAAATAATAGTTAAAAGATTGCCCTTTTCTTTACCATTTTTAGATTGTTCCGTTTGTTCTAACAAAGAAATGTCTGAATTAATAGAAATTATTTTTTCGGACAGAGTTTCTATTTCTCTTGCCTTATGTTCATAAGGGGAAATTTCTAGCTCGCTAACTTGCTTTCCGTTCAAAACTTCTTCTGCAGATTTTTTGTTTTCTATTAACTTTTGTTTTTCCGCTAATAATTTTTCGTATCTTTGCTTTTTATCTCTTAAAACCTCTGCCTTACCTGCACTTTCAACACGATTAGTCAATTGTTCAGTCAAGCGCTGTATTTGTTTTCCTTTCTCTTCTAATTCGATAGCCTCTTTTTCAAGAGTTATAACCGTTTGCGCTGAAAGATTTGCCCTTTCTATTTCATCGTTAATAGAGTAAAGTTCTCTTCGTGCATCGGGAATAAGTCCCCTATCACCAGAATATTTATAAGACTTGATTTTTTGATCCAACTTTGAAAGAGCCTTATCAAAAGCATCTGAATTTTCGCTACCGCACATTTCGTTAAACTTTGCCGTTAAACTTGTGTTGCTTTTTATTTCAAAATCTTTTTGAGAAAAATAGGTGGTCGATAAAAACCCCTCTTCATCAATTTCAAAAATTCTTCTGCCAAGATTTGCCGTGTTAGAAAAGATTTTTCCCGTTTTAGCATCTGTCAGTTTAACGGTGTCTTCGCTTTCCTTATTGCCGAAATATCTTTCTATGATATACTCGTTATTGCCCCATTCAAAATGAACGTAGCCACCAAAAGTTTCCGTTGAATTCCAAGGCTTATATTTTTTTCTTTCATTTTCTAAAAGCGACCTTTTGTTAGAGCCGTCAAGCCCATAAAACATTGCTTTTATAAAAGTTGCAAGCGTGCTTTTTCCCCAGCCGTTATCTTGCTTTATTTCGTTAAGCCCACTACAAAAATCATACGTATAATCTTTTATTCCACCAAAAGAAGAAACGTAGCATTTAATTAGTTTCATACTATATTTCCTCCCCTTTTAGAACATTTATGCCACACATAATCACGTGCATTTTTTCTTGTTCTGACAAAGCACTTTCCCAAACTGAACGAACAAACTCTCCACGAACGGATTTATCAAGCGCATAATCTTCTATATTTATCTTTAAAGTTGTTTTATCATAAACCTTTGCAAAGAAAAATTCTTCTTGCAATCTAATGTTCAGCCCATCTATATCAATACCAAAATCGGCACTATGTTCCCCTTTTAAAACGACTTTTATTAAACTGTTAGAATTATACGATTTCTTTAACTCTTCTATAATTTTATTTCTAGAAATTATCCAATTTTGATCTAGAGAAACGTCATATTCAAACTCATATAAATTTCTATAAGAAAACTTAACGAATTCGTATTCGGCATTAGTCCCATTAACGTCGATTAACACAAATCCTTTGTCTCCACACTCATCAAATCCTCTGCCTTCTAGACATCCAGAATAAACGTATTTTCCTCTTTCATCTAACTCGCCTTCTGAAAACGAGTGTATATGCCCTAATGCCAAATAGTCAATATTTTTGTTTTTTAATGATGGAATACTAACAAGATCTGCATCATCACTAACGTAAGATACGGTTTGACCGTGCATAACTACCACGTTAAAGTTTTTAGGGTCAAGTTTTAGTTGATCGTATACTACCCCTGCATTTAAGGAATTAATTTGAACACCACATATTCTAATGTTCTCATAAGAATATTGCGTCCATTTATCTGTAAAAATTTTAATATTCTTTGGTAGATTTTCTGATTTTAAAATAAAACTTTGCTCGTCGTGATTTCCAGACAAGTATAAAAAGTCAACGTCTTTTTTATCTGCAATAGCACCCAAAATTCTAGCTTGAGCCTTTAACGACACCTTTTCTGTATCAAACATATCGCCGGCAATAATAACAACCCTAACGCCGTTATTTTCGGCAAAATCACACATGCGCTCAAACGTGCGAAGAGATTCTTCTCTTCTTATTCTAGATTTTTCTGGAGAAATTCCGTTTATTTTAGATTCAAGGTGCAAATCTGCACAATGTAAAATTTTCATTTCTACCCCACAATATTTTTCTTATATTTATTATATATTAAATATTAAAATAAGTAAAGTTTAAAAAGGA
>JAZRMS010000266.1:0-7086 GCA_045647825.1 Christensenellaceae bacterium | reverse complement strand
GCCCCTGCTACCCCAAATGGCTGGCAAGGAATCGTTGCAAATCACTTATACGTTAAAGATGATGATATCGGTGTTTCAACCGAAATTAATAAAAACCCATCTGCTGGTTTAATTAATACCGAATACTTAAGAACCGGTGTTTATAACGACGAACTTTCTGCAGACGCAAAAGATAAATTAGGAAGTTATGCAGATGAAGACGCTCAGTTAATCGCTATTTATAACGCAACTGAAACCAGCTATGGCTATATCGGAACTTCAAACAGCGTTTCTGCATCATCTTATGCAAAGGCTGTAGTAACATTAAGAGTTGTAGACGGCGCAAAAGCTAACGTATATTTAGTTGACACTGCTAACTCTAACAAGTCTGTAATGGCATTTGAAACGTTCAAACAAAACGTTAATTCAAATGGTGATGCTATTGATGGTCAAGAAATAGACGGCGCAAACTTAAAACTTAATTTCACCGTAACAAGCGACATGATGGAATCTGATGGTTGGTTGACCTTGGAATTCTACGTTGCAACTGGTTTTAACGCAAGAGATTTCCGTGTTGAAATTTGGAACGGTTCAAGAGATGCATCTGTAAACTCTACCGGTTACGTTTTCGTTAAAGACGTTTCTGTAACAACGAGTTCTGCATTTAGCGAACCATCTTCTTGGAAGAGCGCTGCCACCCCTGGTAACCCACTCTATGAAGAAGGTTTGACAGAATTTGGCGACAACTTAATTCTCTACAAGAGAGAACTTACTGACGTTGAAATTGAATATAACAACAAACAAGTTGATTCTTCAAAGAAGGTTTCTTATGAACCTACCTACGTTTGGGCTAAATCAAACTCTATGATTTACGCAGTATACAATACTTTAGATCCTGTTGCTGTTGATCCAAACGGAGACGATCAAGATCACGACAATAATTCTGGTTGCACAGCCGCAAGTGATCCTGCAACCTTCTGGTTGTCCTTCTCTTCAGTACTTCTCGGTGTTGTTCTTGTTTTAGCTATTATAATGCTAGTAATTAAGAACGTTAGACGTAGACGTAAAGCAAATGCTAATGATGCTGTTTCCCACTATACCGTAACAAGCAGAATTAGAAAGAAACCAGTTGCTCAAAAAGTTGAAGATGAAATTATAGAAGAAACTGATTCTGAAGAAGAAATTAAAGAAGAAGTTGCTGAAGAACAAGCAGAAGAAAAAGAAGAAGCTTCTCTTGACGAATACGTTTATGACAACGTTCAAGACTTTGGCGAAGAACAAGCAGAAGAAAAAGAAGAAGTTTCAGAAGCAGCTGATACAAACGAAACAAATGAATAATTCGTTATAAAATTAAAAGGAGTGCATTTGCACTCCTTTTTTCTTTTAAAGCATATACTTGATATTTTTACGCATATATATAATGTATGGCAACTATTATATTAACCGGTGGCGGTACAGCTGGGCATTGCACGCCAAATTTAGCCCTTCTACCCTACCTAAAAAATCATTTTGACAAAATATATTATATAGGCAGTAAAAATGGAATTGAAAAGGAAATAATCCAAAATGCAGGCATTAAATACTATTCAGTTTCTACTGCAAAATTTAACAGAAAAAGTATTAAAAAGAATATTAAAGCACCATTTAAAATCTTATCTGGAATTATAGGCGCAAAAAAATTAATAAAGAAATTAAAACCAGACATTATTTTTTCTAAAGGTGGATACGTTTCTGTCCCCACGGTTATTGCAGGACGCATTAAAAATATTCCTATTGTTTCTCACGAAAGCGACTACACTTTAGGTTTAGCAAATAAAATCACTGCAAAATATTGCAACAAGGTTTTAACTTCTTTCCCTGAAACTGCAAAAAACTTAAAAAACGGTATCTTTGTTGGCCCACCATTAAGAAAGGACCTTTTTGATAAACAAAATATTGATAAAAACGAATTTGGTTTTTATAATGATAAACCAGTTTTACTTGTAACCGGTGGCAGTCAAGGTTCTAAAATAATCAATCAAACGTTAAGACAGGCGCTACCAAACATTATAAAAAATTATAACGTTATTCATATTTGTGGTAAAGGAAATTTAGATAATTCAATAAATTTTAACGGCTATTTTCAAACAGAATATATGTCTAATATTAAAAAAGCATATTCTGTTACTTCCGTTTGCGTTTCGCGCTGTGGTGCTAACACTTCTTTCGAATTAATTGCATTAAAAATCCCATGCGTGTTTATCCCCTTACCAAAAGGTGTTTCGCGTGGCGACCAAGTGTTAAATGCCGAATATTTTAGTAAACTAGGGCTATCTTTTATTCTTTATCAAAATCAATTAAATAAAGATTCATTAATTGAAAAAATTAATGATTGTTATAATAATAAACACCTATTAAGTAATAACTTCAAAAAGCACCCGTTCAACAATTCAAACGAAATTATTGTAAAACACATTTTGAACGAATTAAGAACGAATTAATCCCTTTATATTCTTAAAATATCCCGAAAGGCAAGTTTGTTGTTTTTCGGGTTTATCTTTTTCTAATAGATAATTTAATTCGCAACGCGAATAATTTAACCTATTAAATTCAACCTTCAATTCACCTTTAGTTTTATTTTTCTTGTTCTTTCTTCTAAATAACATTTATCATATCCTCTAGTAATTATTTTTCTATATTATCCCACTACAAGTAGACATACGCATGACATATTTGAAAACTTTTACTAAATTTATTGACATTAAATTAAATATATATTAAAATAAAATTATGGAGAACGATTATGAAATATGAAATAATGTTAAAAATTTTATTTGAACTCTTATCTAAAAAATGCGTAAAAGCATCTTATCTCGCTGACAAATTTGAAGTTAGCGTTCGTAGTATACATAGATATATTAACTGCCTTGAACTCGCTGGCGTACCTTTATATACGACAAGAGGAAATCAAGGTGGTATTTCTATTGTAGACACCTTTAAGCTTGGCGCAAATTTTATGACAAAAAAAGAGTTTGAACAAACTATAAGCGCCCTTACGGCGATCGTAAACGAAGTTCCTAATAAAGAGCTAGAAAGCGTTATTTCAAAGCTAAAATCATCAACTAGAAACGAATATAGCAGTTTCGATATCAAGAGTGGGAATCTTATTATTGATGCAGGTCCTTGGGGCGATACCGTTGGATATAAAAGCAAGTTGACCATAATACAAAAAGCTATAGATCAAAACACAATACTAAAAATCAAATATCACGATAGAAATGGCGAATTGACCGAAAGAAGTATTGAGCCACACCTTATATTATTCAAGCAAGGTTTATGGTACGTGTTCGCATATTGTCATTTAAGAGAAGATTTTAGATTTTTTAAGACAGGCAGAATTGAAAGCGCAACTTACACAGAACAAAAATTCACTAGACGCGACGTTTCAAAACAAGATCTTCCACTCAATTTTTGGCAAGCAAACTTGGAAACGGAAGACGTTCAAATGGAAATCGATAAAAGTTGCTTGTCCGACGTTGAAGAATGGCTTGGAATTGAAAACGTTTTTACAAAAAATGGCAAACATTATGCACACGTTAAACTTCCCTACGATAACGGACTAGTTTCTAAAATAATGAGTTATGGCAACGGAATTAGGGTAATTAGCCCAACGTCTTTAATTAACAAAATTAAAAATTCAGCAGAAAAAATCATATCAACATATAAAAAGTAAACAAAAAAAGGTTTTATCAAACGATAAAACCTTTTTTTGTTTCTAGCAATTAAAACTCTTTTCTAGCACTTCTTCCAAACAAATATAATAAAACCAACATAGGGTCTTTTTTCTCATACAAAATAGAATATACTGCATTAGTTATAGGCAAATCAACGCAATACTTTTCGCCAAGCGATTTCATTGCCTTTGTAGTGCTAACACCTTCTGCAAGTTTCTTAAAAGGAACACCTTTAACGTATTGTTCGCCAAATGCACGATTGTTAGAATACTCTGAAAATAAAGTCGTTTCATAATCGCCCAAATGACACAAACCATAAGCAGAAAGTTCATTTCCACCCATCGCTTTTATTAACCTTGCAACTTCTCTTGCACCTCTTGCCATTAGTGGACCTTTAAGCGTTGTGTACCCACCACCATCAAGCATACCGGCAGCAATTCCCATAACGTTTTTTGCAGCAGCACCTATTTCACTACCGATAATATCGTCACCATAATAAAATCTAATGGTATTACTTCTAAAATTATCAGACAAAAACTTAACCAATTCTTTATTGTATGAATCAATAACCATACAATTTGGCAAACCGTTAACAAATGATTGTATATGTCCTGGGCCAACCCAAACTGCAAGGTTATCTTTGCTTATTCCACATTCAATAGCAACTTCCGAAAGGCGTTTTCCCGTAGAAATTTCAATACCTTTCATACATAGAACGAATTTTTTGTCTTTATAGTCAAACTCTGTTACCTTGCTCAAAAATTCTCTCAAACCTTGCGCACTAATTGAAATGATAATTATATCACTCTCTTCTACTGCCAATTTTAAGTCGGATGTTAAATAAATCCTATTATCAAGCTCAACGTATTCGTTTCTGCCTTCATTTTTAAGCACGATAAAAGAAGGGCTATCATGTCTTCCCCATTGAATTACATTATGTCCGTTTCTAGCAAGATACCAGCCTAAAAACGACCCCCATCTTCCACAACCAAGTACAGAAATTTTCATACAAATACCTTATAACGTTTTCCTATCAACAAAAGCACGAGCAAGACTTACTTCGTCTGCATATTCAAGGTCAGTACCGATAGGAATTCCGTGTGCTAACCTAGTCACTTTAATTCCTAGTGGCTTTAATAAATTAGAAATATACATGGCAGTTGCTTCCCCCTCAACGTCGGGATTAGTAGCCATAATAACTTCTTCTACGCCACCTTCTGAAATTCTAGACAAAAGCCCTTTAATATTAATATCATTAGGACCTATTCCGTCCAAAGGTGATATTGTGCCGTGCAAAACGTGGTAAACACCGTTAAATTCGTTCAACTTTTCTATTGCAATAACGTCTTTAGGCTCTTTTACAACACAGATTGTTGATTTTGAGCGATTTTGACAAACGTCGCAAACGTCACCTTCTGAAAAATTGCCACAAATAGAACAGTAATGCACGTTTTCTTTAACGTTCATTATTGCATCTGCAAACGTCTTTGCTTCTTCTTTGGTCATATTAACCACCTTATAAGCAAATCCTTGAGGAGTCTTTGCACCAACACCTGGCAATTTTGAAAATTCGTTTATAAGCCTACCGATAGGCTCAATATAAACTTTCATATTATAAACCTAAAGCCCCAAACTTACCCATTTTTTCTTGATAAACTTCGTCAGCCTTATCATAACCATCATTCATTGCGGCAATAATCAAGTCTTCAAGCATAGTCAAATCGTCCATATCAATAGCATCTGGATTAATCGTAATGCCACTAACAACCTTTTTTCCATTCATTATAACTTTAACAAGACCACCACCAGCAGTTCCTTCAACTTCAAGTTCGTCAAGTTCTTCTTGCGCTCTTTGCATTTCTTCTTGTGCCTTTTGCGCTTGTTTAATTAGGTTTTGCATTTGGTTGCCACCACCAAAACCACCACCGAATCCGCCACCGAATCCACCTCTATAAGCCATAATCTACACTCCTTTATTTTTATTTAATAACGACTATATCGTCGCCAAATATGCTTTTAATTCTATCTGCAGCCCTATCGATTTCATCAAGTGATTTTTCTTTTGCAGATAACTCAACGGTTATATCAAACTTGTTAAAATCCGAAAGAGCCTCATAAATTCTTTCTTTTGTAGCAACTTTGTCAATTAAATCTATATCTCCAGCGTTGTTACAAGTGATAATCAAAACGTTTCCTCTAACCAAAAGGTTAACGTTTTGCAAAACGTTCCACAACATTTCACTGCCGATTTGTCTTAAATTATATAGTAGTCTTCCCTTTAACTCTTCACCGTTAAATTGTGAAATGTTTTTTAATTGTATTACTTTGGGTTGGGTGTTTTGTTCTTCTTTATTAACGCTTTCTTCAGTTTTTAGTTCTTTAACAACTTCTTTTGAAACTACCAACCCTTTTTCTAGCTTGATTTCAAGTTCTTTTATCCTAGCAAGCAAAGCTTCTATACTATAATCAGAATCTGCTCTAGATGCCTTTATTGCCGCAGTTTCAAATATAATTCTAGGATGCGTTGAAAATTTTAAAGCGCTTTCAGCATCAGAGAAAACTTCTAATGCGCGCAACAATCTTTCTTCGCTAACGCTATCAGCAATATCTAAATATTCCTTAAATTTATTTTGTGGAAATGTTAAAATAGCATTTGGATCACTACAGGTTTTTATAACGAGTAAATCTCTTAAAGTAGCAGTAACGTCTTTAGTTAAAACGCCCATACTCTTTCCAAGTCCACATAAATTATCTATTGCAGAAAGAACGTCCCCCGAATAGCCACCTAAAACACTCTTTACAAACGATATTAAAACTTCTGAATTAGAAGAGCCTAATATATCCATAACGTCGTTATAAGTAAGCTTTCCGTTATTATATGATATTGCAATATCTGCAATTGAAAGCGCATCTCTTATACTGCCTTCACCAGCCTTTGCAATTGCAACGATAGCTTCTTCTTGATATTCTTTTCCTTGTTCGTCATAAATATTTTTAATTAATTCTGCAATTTTATCAGTCGAAATCAATCTAAAATCAAACCTCATACAACGCGATAAAATCGTTGCAGGAATTTTATGAACTTCTGTAGTTGCCAAAATAAATACAGCATGCTTTGGTGGTTCTTCTAAAGTTTTTAACAAAGCATTGAATGCAGCGCCGGTCAACATATGAACTTCGTCAACTATATAAACTTTATACTTGCAAGAAACTGGTGGGTATTGAACTTTTTCACGAAGTTCTCTAATTTCATTAACGCCGTTGTTTGATGCAGCGTCAATCTCAACAACGTCGATATTAGATGGATCAGCAAGTGCCAAGCAAGCCTGACATTTTCCGCAAGGAGAACCATTTTTAGGACTTAAACAATTTATTGCTTTTGCAAAAATTTTTG
>JAZRMS010000265.1:0-1531 GCA_045647825.1 Christensenellaceae bacterium | reverse complement strand
TAAAAGAGATACGGATGCTAAAAAAGTGTTAGCCTACCTTTATAAAACAACCGATTTAGAGGCAAGTTACGGAATAAATATGGTTGCTATTGCAAACGGCAAACCTTGTCAACTAGGCTTGCTTGATATTATTTCTTATTACGTAAACTACCAAAGAGAAGTTGTTTTGCGCAGAAGTAAGTTTGATTTAGACCGCGCAAAAGAAAGGGCTCACGTTATAGAAGGGCTTATCGTTGCCGTTCAAAATATTGATGAAGTAATCAAAATAATTAAAAAGGCAGAAAACACTTCAGATGCAAGGGCGAAATTGAGAGAAAGATTTGGCCTTACCGAAGTGCAAGCGACTGCAATTTTAGATTTAAGACTTGCTAGACTAACAAAACTTGAAGTGTTTAAGCTAGAAGAAGAGCTACAAGAATTAAAGAAAATGATAAAAGAGTTAAGCGAGATAATTGCAAGCAAAGCAAAACAAATGAGCGTTGTAAAGAGCGAGCTTAACCAAATAAAGAAAAAATACGGCGATCCAAGAAGAAGTAATATAATACTTGGTGGAAAGGAACTTGAAATAAAGAGCGTGGAAAAAGAACTTAAACAAGTAGATGATTTCGTGGTTGCGTTCACTCACGGAAAGATGTTTAAGAAAATGACCGAAAAGAATTTCCACATGAGCGACAAAACGGTTAAGGATAACACGGTTGCAGACGAGTTTATTACTACCATGACCAAAGCAAAGAGCGACAAGACATTGCTTGCGTTCACAAACCTTGGAAATTGTTGCAAGATTGATTTAGAAGTTGCACCGGAGTGTCGTTATCGTGATAAAGGATTTAAGTTTAATTCGGTTGCAAAAGAGGCTGCTAAAAACGAATATCCCGTTGCTTTTTACGAAGTGGACGAGCAAAAGTTGCCTAGCGGACACTTGCTGTTCTTTACTAAAAACGGCTTGATAAAGAAAACCCCGTGGGAAGAATATAACCTATTAAAACCATACTATCAAGCAATAAAACTAAAAGATGACGACGAACTTATTGCAGTTCAGCTAGATTTAAAAGAAACGACTATTGCATACGTGACAGAGCAAGGCTTGGCGTTAAACGCATTAAAAGACGATATTCCAGAACAAGGAAGAGTTGCAGGTGGGGTTAAGGGAATAAACCTAAACAAAGGCGACAAGATAAAGTTTGTTTCTCAAATAGATGAAGAGGGCGAGTTTATAATAGTCACCGATTGTGGTTTTTATAAAAAGGTAATCGTTTCAGAAATAGAGCCGATGGCAAGATATAGAAAGGGTATAAAGGTTTGCGAACTTGGAAAAGAGGCAAAAGTCGTTTTCGCAGACTACGTTAAAGAGCCGTTCGATATTGCCGTTATAGACACCTTTGGCGTAACGTTTAAGGTAAATACCGAAGACGTTACGATAGATGGAAGAACAACAAAAGGAAAGACGCTTAAAAACGAAAACAAAAAGCGCCTTCCAGAAAAAGTGTTCAAAGTTATAACTGAATAACAAAAATGCGCTTGGTTTAGTGGC
>JAZRMS010000264.1:0-6658 GCA_045647825.1 Christensenellaceae bacterium | reverse complement strand
TCCGCAAAATCAAGAGCGAAAACGAGCTTGCTTGTATCAAAGAGGGCTTCAGAATCATTGAATGTGCTACCGATGAGGTAATAAAGAACCTCAAGCCCGGCGTAACCGAGCTTCAGATGGTTGGTATTGCACAGAGAGTTATTTATGAAGAGGGCGCAGAATACGAAGGACTTCCCATGTACGTATTTAGCGAATCTTCAACCCGTCACGCAATCAGCCGTTCAACCTACAAGGTAATCGGCAAGAACGATATCGTTCAACTCAATCTCTCTGCTAAAATCGACGGATATTCACCTGCAATCGGTCTTCCTGTATTCATGGGTAAGGCAGAAGGAGAAAAGAAAGAAATCGTTGAGTTCTGCTTAAAGATGCACAACTGGACTACCGAAAACCTCAAAGCAGGTATCAAGGCAGATATCGTTCCAAAACAATTCTTACAAATGTTTAAGGACGCTGGTTACGAAAAGAACTACGTTTACGGACCTTGCCACGGTACCGGTATGATCGAAGTTGAAGCACCATGGATGGAAACTTCTTCTGAATATACTCTTCAAAAGAACATGACTTTCCAAGTAGATACCTTCATTTCAGGCTCAACCTTTGGTTGCCGTTGGGAAAAGGGTATTGCTATTAAGGAAAACGGCGTAGAATCTTACACCGATTATCTCGAAAAGCACGGCCTTATCGAACTTGGATTCTAATTTGGAGAATAATTATGA
The DNA here is from genome assembly GCA_045647825.1 of Christensenellaceae bacterium. Taxonomy (GTDB): domain Bacteria; phylum Bacillota; class Clostridia; order Christensenellales; family Borkfalkiaceae; genus UBA1259. The sequence goes on along the minus strand of JAZRMS010000264.1, from coordinate 5,939 downwards.
AAGTTGTTGGTAAAAAATATTGGGTAATTCCAGACTGCGAACTTCCACCAGAAGGTGAAGGTGTTCTTAAAGGGCACGAAAGCGTTGTTATCGTTAACGATTCAGACAAAAAAGCAGTTATCGACGTAAAGGTTTATTTTGTGGATCAACCTGCATATACCGGTATTAAGTGGGAAGTAGAACCACAAACGGTAAAATGTTTCCGTATGAACAACGTTGAACATATGTGCGGTTTCGTTGTTCCACTAGAAACTCAATACGCAATGAAACTTTCTAGTAGCCAAAAAATCGTAGTACAATATGGTAGACTTGACAACCGTCAAACCAACCTTGCATACTACACCACTATGGCTTTCTAATGAAAGAAAACAAATTCTAAACGTTAATAAAAACGATCACGAAAGTGGTCGTTTTTTTGTTGAAAAAAATAATATTTTATAATTTTAACGTGCTATTTTATATTGATTTTAGATAAAAATAATTGTATAATACAATTATGAAATTAATATAACTAGTTAACAGGGAGAAAATTATGAGAATATTAATCGGTGCAGATTTAGTTCCAACAGAAAATAATTTCGATTTGTTTACAGAAGGAAATATAGAGGCTTTAATAGGCAAAAAATTAATGGCAGAGTTTGAAAAAGCAGACTTTAAGATTTTTAACCTAGAACTTGCACTTGCAGATAAAGATACCCCTATTAAAAAGGCAGGTCCAAATTTAAGAGCGCCCACTTCAACCGTTAACGGAATAAAAAAACTAGCAGACGTTATCGGCGTTTCAAATAACCACGTTTTAGACCACGGATATGAAGGGTTTGTTTCAACTATAAAAACTCTTGAGGATGCTGGAATAGCACACGTTGGTGCTGGTCATACAAAAGAAGAGGCTAAAAAGCCATACTATTTTGAAAAGGACGGTATAAAAGTTGGCGTGTATGCTTGTTGTGAACACGAATTTTCTTGGGTGGAAGACTACGGATTTGGTTCAAACGGCTTTGACGCGCTAGAATCTTTAGATGATATAGAAGAGGCAAAGAAAAACTGTGACTACCTTATCGTTTTATATCACGGTGGAAAAGAGCATTACGCTTATCCATCACCATATTTAGCAAAGGTATGTAGAAAGATTATAAAGAGTGGTGCAGATATAGTTTTGTGTCAACACACCCATTGCGTTGGAACAGAAGAAGACTATATAGGTGGAAAGATAATCTTTGGTCAAGGCAATTTCTTGTTTGCAAAAAATTTGGTTAAAAAAGACACGTGGGGTCCAGGTTTCGTCGTTAAAATAGACTTGAATAAAACGGGTGCAAAATACGATTATTTGCCATACGTGATGACCGAAAACGGAATTGAATACGACGAGTCGGGCGAAATTTTGAAAGGCTTAAAAGAGCGTTCGGAAGAAATAAAAGAGCCAGGATTTATTCAAAAAAGATTTGAAAAATTAGTTGAAAACGACAGCGATTTTTATCTTCGCTTTATGCTTGGAAGAATGCCTGAAGAAGAAGATTATAAAAGACTTGCACCTTTCCATTATGCAGAGTGCGAAGTTCATAGAGAAGGTTTGCTCTGCAGTATGCGTCAACGCCTAAAACTTGGTAAATTCGGCGAATTTAAGGATTTAAACAAATAAAAAACACAGATAAAAGCGTGGCTAAAAATAGTCGCGCTTTTAATGTTAAAAAAATATAAAAAAGTGAATAAATTTATTTTGTTTTTATTGAAAATAAAAAAAGTTTGTTGTATAATAATATTACAATAAAAATTTATTAAAGGAAGTAATAAAAATGAGAATAGTAATTGGTGCAGATTTAGTTCCAACAGATGCTAACTTTAATCTATTTAAGGCGGGGGATGCAACTGCTCTTGTTGGTGAAAAGATAAAGAAAGTTTTGGACGAGGCAGATTATAGAATATTCAACCTAGAACTTGCATTAACCGATAAAGATACCCCTATTAAAAAGGCAGGTCCAAACATTGCAGCACCTACTGCGTGTGTTAACGGTTATAAAGCTCTTGGCGTTGATCTTCTCAGTTTATCAAATAACCACGCGCTAGACCACGGATACGAAGGTATGGTTTCTTCTATGAAAACTCTTGATGATGCAGGCATTGCATATCTTGGTGCAGGCTTTACTAAAGAAGAAGCAAAAAAACCATACTACATTGAAAAAGATGGCGTAAAAGTAGGCGTATATGCTTGTTGCGAACACGAGTTTTCTTGGGTAGAAGACTATGGTTTCGGTGCGAACGGATTTGATCCTTTAGAAGCACTTGACGACATAGCAGAAGCAAAAAAGAATTGCGATTATCTTATCGTTTTATATCACGGTGGAAAAGAGCATTATGCTTATCCATCACCACACCTTGCAAAAGTTTGCAGAAAAATTGTTGAAAAGGGTGCAGATATCGTTCTTTGTCAACACACCCATTGCGTTGGTACGGAAGAAGATTATATGTGCGGAAAGATTATTTTCGGTCAAGGCAACTTCGTTTTCTCTAGAAACTACGCTAACGTTCCAACTTGGGGGCAAGGTTTTGTAGTTTGTGCAGACGTTACCAAAGATGGCGTTAAATATGAATACGTTCCTTACGTTCCAACCGAAGTTGGTTTAACTTACGACGAATCGGGAGAAATCTTGAAGGGATTGAAAGAACGTTCTGAAGAGATTAAACAACCTGGATTTATCGAAAAGAATTTTGAAGATATGGCAGAAAAAACTGTTATTGCTAGATACGTTCAACACATGATTAAACGCCCTGCATCAGAGATTAACCCAGATGACCTTTGGATCGGGCTCTTCCACTTTGCTGAGTGCGACGTTCACCACGAATGCTTGCTTACCGGTATAAGAAAAGCCATGAAACTTGGTAAATACGGTGAGTTTAAGGATTTGAATAAATAATCTATGAAAAAAGAGATATTATACGTTTTGATAACGCTGATTGCATCAGCGTTATCTGCGTTTGGACTTCATATTTTCGTTTATCCGGCATCCTTTGCTCCTGCTGGGGTGGATGGAATTGCAACAATGTTGCAAGAAATAACCAAGTTTAACGCAGGTTATTATTCGCTAATAATAAACATACCACTTTTAGTCGTTGCTTATTTTTTGCTCAAAAAGAGATACGTTATATACACGGTCGTGTTCACCATAGTATCTTCGGTTATGCTTATCGTTCTAAAAGAAATTAATTTTTACCAATACGTTTCGGAAGATTCGGGATTAATTGCCGCAGTATTTTCTGGCGTAATGCTTGGTGTTAGAACGGGGGTTATGTTAAAGATAGGCGCATCAACAGGCGGTGTTGATATTATTGCAGGAATAGTTCAGCGCAAGCGTGTTTATGGTAGTGTAGAAAAGATAATAACGATTATTTGTTACGTTATTATCGGCTTGTCTTTCTTCGTTTATAAAAATGATTTGAATAGCGTTTTACTCTCTATTATACAAATGTTCGTGTTTGAACGTGCGTCCGGTGCAATAATGAAAGACACCAGAAACGCCGTTGAGTTTAAGATTATAACGCGCTATCCAGAGCAACTTAAAAATGATATAATTTTTGGGTTAAAGCACGGGGCAACCTTGGTGGATGCAACGGGTATGTATACCAACGAAGGGAATTCTATAATAATTTCGGTAGTAAACATTAGGCAAATTCCAGAGTTTTTAAAATTAATAAAGAGATATCCAGATACTTTCGTTTACTATACGGACGTTTCTGGGGTAAAAGGCAATTTCCGTTGGAAAAAGGATGACGTTGCTAAATGATAAACGAGAAAAATAATTTAAGACGTTTTGCAGTTGATTTGCTAGTTGCAGTTGTCGCAGGGCTTATCGTGTCCGTTGCGTATTATTTCTTTCAAAACAGCAACGGCTTTGCTCCAGGTGGTGTAGGGGGTCTTGCTACAATGACCTACTATCTAATAGGCTATCAAATCCCTTGGGCATACGTAATGCTTGCGTTTAATATTCCAATATTTATTTTGGTCACTATATTCGTTAACAAAAAATTAGGTTTGTTTTTGATAATCTATATGTCCGTGCAATCGTTTGGAACTGAACTTTGGAAGTTTTTAAACTTTCTTCCATACTCAAAGGCAACCAACGGGGAAGATTTTAACGTAGTGTTCGCTTGCATTGCAACGGGTGTTATATCAGGTTTTGGCTTTTCAATAATGCTACGTAGATTTGGTGCAAGTGGCGGAACTTATGCAATTTCTGCGCTAATAAAACGTGCAAACCCCGCTCTAAACGTTGCATACGTTTCATTTTTAATGGATTCTAGCGTTGTGGGTATTGCGTTTTTTGTGTACGGAATGAAGATAACCCCTGTAATATGCACGTTAGTAAACCTATTTATCGCAAGCGTGGTGGTTGATTATTTCCTTTCGGGAATGAAGATAGGTTATAGGTTTGAAATAGTTACAGATAAACCAGAAGAGTTATCTAATGAACTTATAGAGAAATTGCATCACGGTGTAAGCGAAATCAAGATTATGGGAATGTATTCTCATACTGAAAAATTTATGGTCGTCTGCATAATTAGAAAAAGGCAGATAGGCGAAATGATGAAAATAATAAAAAAATATAAAGGCTCGTTCGCAAGCTACTCAAAAGTAAACGAAGTGTTCGGGCGATTTAGAAAGTAAGAAGGAGATAAACAATGAGTTACTTAAAGGATAATTTTTTACTAACCAATAAGACGGCAGAAAAGTTGTATTTCAACTATGCAAAAGATATGCCTATATTCGACTATCACTGCCACCTTCCAGAAAAGCAAATTTTAGAAAATGCGCAGTTTAACGACGTGTTTGAAATTTGGTTAAAGGGCGACCACTATAAATGGAGATTAATGCGTAACTACGGCATTGACGAAGAATTTATCACGGGCGACAAGTCTAACAAAGAAAAATTCTTCTGCTACTGCAAGGTTTTGGGCACGGCTTTTGGCAACCCATTATACCATTGGTCACAAGTAGAATTGAAGGAATTTTTCAACTGTGAAATAGAAATTAACGAAGGCAATGCGGAAACCATTTGGAACTGGTGTAACGACTATATTGCACTAAACAAAATCACTCCACAAAGCCTTATAGAGAAGTCTAACGTCACTCATATCTTCACAACTAACGAAATTTTTGACGATCTTTCAACCTTCCCAGCAATAGCTAAAAAGGGATATAAGTTCAAGGTTATTCCAGCATTTAGAGCAGACAAGATTATGAACTTGGAGGCTGTTGGATATACCGATACCATAAAGAAACTAGAAACGCTAGTTGGCGAAGTTAAGGATATAACCGATTTAGAAAATGCGCTAGAAACAAGACTAAAAGCGTTTATTGAAGTTGGAACGACGGCTAGTGATATTGCACTTCAAAGCGTATACCCAGTTGCAGATAGAAAGGATGCAAACAAAGTTTTCCTTAAAGCAATCAAGGGTGAAAGCATTTCTAATAGCGAAGCAGAAACTTTCAAAGGCTACTTCACTTATTTCTTAATGAAACTTTATGCTAAATACGATATTAGAACAGAACTTCACGTTGGCGCTATGAGAAACAACAATAGCGTAATGCTAAAAAAACTTGGTTTAGATACCGGTTACGATAGCATTGCAGAAGATAATAGTATTAAGTATATGTCAAGACTTTTCGATAAACTAAACGATGAAAATTCTTTGCCAAAAACCATTATCTTTAACCTTAATCCAAAAATGAACACCGAAATTATGACGCTTGTCGGTTGCTTCCAAGATAGTAGCGCAAAGGGTAAAATTCAATATGGCCCTGCTTGGTGGTTCTTAGATAACAAAGTTGGTATGGAAAATCACCTTAAAGACTTGACTGCTACCCGTCATATTGCAACGTTTGTGGGGATGCTTACCGATAGCCGTTCACTCCTTTCTTATCCAAGACACCATTATTTTTGAAG
>JAZRMS010000263.1:0-3485 GCA_045647825.1 Christensenellaceae bacterium | reverse complement strand
ACGAACAAACTGCAACGCAAAAACTTGAAGATATTCTTGCAGTTTGCCCAGATTGCCACCACGTTATCCATATAGGAAGGACGCAACTTAAAGGGGACGAAGTGAGAGCGGAAAATCATTTTATGAAGGTGAACGGTTGTTCTTACGTTGAATACCGAAAGGCGCTTGGGGAAGCAAATGAGGTTCACAAAAGGCGCAATCTCATTCCAGAGTGGAAACTAGACTTGTCTTATTTGTCACGATTTGTGACCGAAAAATAATATGTTTAAATACAAAATCAATAGTTAATTCATTGACATTTTTACTTTTTTGGGTGTATTATATGTTAGTATAATACCTGCGAGGAGAAAATTATGTCAAACGAAAAGCTTTGCGAAAAAAAGTTCGACTATAAGTGGGTTATAGTCGGACTTTGTTTTTTAATGGTTTGCATTACTTTAGGTTTTTGCAGTTCTAGTAAAAGTCTTTATCTTAAACCTATAACGGATCATTTGCAAGTTGATAGAAGTGCATTTTCATTAAACGACAGTTTAAGATTCATAACCCAATCTTTTTTCAATATCTTCTTTGGGTATATGATAGCAAAAGTTGGACCTAAAAAGCTTATTCTAACAAGCGTTATTGCGCTCATAGGTTCAATGATTTTATATGCTGTTGCAGAATCTCTTGTTGTGTTTTATGTTGGCGGAATTTTGCTTGGTCTAGGTTTTTCGTGGACAGGAACTGCAATGATAGGATACGTTGTTAACGTTTGGTGCAAAGAAAACAAGGGCACGATTATGGGTCTTATTTTGGCATCTAACGGAATAGGTGCAGCGATTGCAATGCAGATTGTTTCTCCCGTTATAAACTCTAGCCCTGTTGGTTATAAGTCAGCCTATTGGTTAATCACTATAATCTTAAGCGTTTTGTTCGTATTATTACTTTTGTTTTTTAAGGATAACCCCAAGGGACACGTTGCTACGGAAACGGTGCAAAAAAAGAAACCAAAGGGTGAAAGCTGGGTTGGAATATCTTGGAGCGATGCTGTTAAGAAGTGGTGGTTCTACGTAGCTCTTCTTTGTATATTTTTAACAGGTTTTTGCCTTCAAGGAATAAGTGGCGTTGCAGCTGCACATATGCGCGACGTTGGTGTAAACGAATCTTTTGTCGCAACTGTTTTAAGCGTTCATGCAATTGCTCTTGCATGCTTTAAATTTTTGACCGGATTTATTTATGATAAGTTAGGTTTAAGATTTACCGCAACTATGTGCTTATGTGCATCTATTATTGTAATGTTTTTATTGTCTGTGATAAGTGCTACGACTGCCGGCATGGTGTCTGCCATGGCGTATGGCGTTTTGTCGTCATTAGCATTGCCGTTAGAAACCATAATGTTGCCACTTTATACAAGTGAATTGTTTGGTGAAAAGTCTTATGCTAAAATTTTGGGAATACTTCTTTCGGTTAATATAGCAGGTTTTGCGTTAAGTGCGCCGTTAGTTAATCTTTGCTATGACCTTACGGGTAATTATTCAATTGCTTTTTACTCTTGTGCTGCTATTATGGCTTTGGTTTTAGTTGGAATTCAATTTGTAATATCTGCTGCAAAAAAAGAAAGGATCAAAATTACTGCGTCCGTTGTTGACGCAAACCCAGAGGTGTTGTAATGGAAATTATCGATTCACACGCACATATATATCCAGAAAGAATAGCACAAAAAGCAACTGATGCTATCGGTGTGTTTTACGATATTAAAATGGAAATGCCTGCTGGAACGCCAGAGCAATTAATAGAAGATGGGAAAAGGGCGGGTGTTAGTAGATACGTCGTTCACTCTGTTGCAACGACAGCGCATCAAGTTCGTTCTATAAATGAATTTATAAAAAGCGAAATTGATAAGCATGGTGAGTTTATCGGTTTTATGACCTTGCATCAAGATTTAACCGAAGAAGAAGTTGCAAGAGAAGTAGATTGGTGTGTTGAGAACGGCTTTAAGGGTGTAAAACTTCATCCCGATTTCCAAAAGTTTTATATTGACGGAGAAAATGCTCAAAAGTTTTATAAGATTATAGGGAATCGTTTGCCTATACTTTTTCACGTGGGGGATAATAGATACGATTATTCAGAGCCTGAAAGAGTGGTTAAAATGGCAAAAAAATATCCAGAAGTAAATTTTATTGCCGCACACTTTGGCGGATATCGTTGTTGGGATAAGGTAGAAATATATAAAGGACTAAAAAACGTTTATTTTGACACTTGCTCATCACTTGCTTTTATCGACGCAAATCGTGCGGGTGAAATTATTAAACTTCTTGGTGCAGAACGCTTTTTCTTTGCTACTGATTTTCCTATGTGGGATGCAGAAAAAGAACTATCTAGATTTAACGAAATTAATTTGACAAAAGAAGAGAGAGAAATGATTTTCTCTAAAAACATAAAAAAACTATTAAAAATGTAAAAATTTTTTTGTTGCGATATTATAATTTACTTGACAGCAATAATGCGTAATGTTATAATACAAAAAATTCAATAAAACGCTTTGAAAGGAACAGAATAAAATTGATAATATAGAGAGTTGACGGGTGGTGCAAGTCAATGCGTTGATTTTATTTACTCATCCTGGAGCGGGAACGGCGAAAAACAGTAATCGTTTTCGGGTAACTCCGTTAAAAGTAAATAAGTGATTGCATTGCAATAATAACGGGTGGTACCGCGGAAAATTCGTCCCTGACTTTTTATAAGTCGGGGTTTTATTTTTTTCAAGGCATAAAACCTATTAAAATTACTTATTTGCTTGACAAAACTGTGGTTGTTATATATAATTTATATTATATATAATAATGCGTGCAGAAAGAAAAGTCGATTTTCGTTATTTTTTAGAAAATCAAATCAAATTTCTTTTTTGCTTGGCGATAATGTCAGTAGTCGTTTTCGGATACTTCCGTTATAAAGAAGAAAGTGACCGCTTTTTGCGGTAATTTGGGTGGTACCACGGTTATCAATCGTCCCTGACAATTTCGTCGGGGACTTTTATTTTCTAAGTATTATTATGAAGGAGATTTTATTCATGAAAAAGATTGCAGTATCAGACGTAACGTTAAGAGTAGTTGAAGAGAAAGGGATTAGTTTAACTTTCAGAGAGAAACTAACCGTTGCGGAAAAACTAGATTTATCGAATTTAGATGCAATCGAATTACCCGTATTTTCTAATTCAAAGGAAAACGAAGTTATATATCGCACCATTGCAGAATCAGTTAAAAACGCCGTAGTGAAAATTCCCGTAGGGGAAGACGTTTCTGTTGCAAAAGACTGCGTTAGCAAAGCAAAAAAGAGTGGGATTCAAATTCAGTTGCCTGTTTCTACTGCGCAAATGGAATATTTCTATCACTTAAAAGCCCCACTAATGCTTACTAAGATAGAAGAAATGGTTAAAAATGCAGTTGCTTTGTGTGGCGACGTTGAGTTTGTTGCACAAGATGCGTTTAGGGCAGAAGAAGGATTTT
>JAZRMS010000262.1:0-1882 GCA_045647825.1 Christensenellaceae bacterium | reverse complement strand
CCAACGGCTTTGCCACCAACCACTATAACCCTAACGTCCACGCCTTTTTTAACGTCAACGTATTCTTGAAACAAGTGTGGTTTGGTTTTAACTTTATCCATTATAGAAAGAAGTTGCTCTCTATCATCTGCTTTATAAACGCCCTTTCCCATAGAGCCGTAACTTTCTTTAACAATAACGGGATAGCCTAATTCACCAGCAATCTTATCTGCCCATTCAAAATCAATTTCAAGGTCAGGTCTATAACAAAGCGCGCCAAAAATAGTTTTTGGAAAATCAACGCCTTTGCCCAAAAGGGCTATATAAGTTTGTGCCTTATCGTCGCACACTCTAACGGCCTTGTGAGTATTAAAGAGCCTTATGCCACTTTTTTCTAGCACTTCGGACAAGTATTTATCCTTGTCTAAATAAATGGCAAAATCAAAAGAAGAAAGGTCTATTTTCGCCTTTTCCCCATCTATTGAAACGCGCGAAAACCCATTAGAAATTATATCGATTTCCACGCCTAGTTTATTAAATTCTTCCTTTAACCTTTCTGCTTGGTGCACGCTTTCAATCGGCACTAAAAAGGGGTTTATAAATATAATTCCTTTCATCTCACTAACTTTTATTTTACTATGATATGACTATATTGTCAAGGGGGTTTTGGGTAAATTTTGTTGCATAAAATTTTTAAAAAACGTATTGACAGAATTTTTATGTTGATGTTATAATATAGGCGAAGATAGAAATAAACCTTAAGTAATCTATCGAAGGAGGTACAGACCAATGAATAGTTTAGATACTGAGCCAATAACAGTCGTGCCTTTTGTGGTGAAAGGGATATAATTATTTCGATAGTCATTGTAAAGAAAGTGACAGAAAACGGCCTATAGTTTAGGTGTAGTCCACTCATCCTCCAAGTTTTACCGAAAAGGCACACACAAACTAACATACAAACTAAATAAAAAAGCGTTCACGTTAAGCGTGAACGCTTTATTTTTTTACTTTTTTTAGAAAAGTCCCGTGATTTTCCCGTTTTCATCAACGTCAATTTTTTCTGCCGCTGGAACTTTAGGAAGTCCTGGCATAGTCATAATATTTCCAGTAAGAACGACTATAAAGCCTGCGCCTGCAGAAATTTTCAAATTCCTTACGGTTACTTTAAATCCTTCTGGTGCGCCAAGTTTAGTCATATCGTCTGAGAAAGAATATTGCGTTTTAGCAACGCATACGGGAACTTTATCAAAACCCAACGCATTTAACGTTTTTATTTGCTTTTTAGCTTCGTCGGTGAATATTACTCCGTCGCCCCCGTAAACTTTTTTAACTATGTTTTCTATTTTTTCTTCAATAGTGTCTTCTAAATCATAGCTGAAGGTAAAGTCGTTTTCCTTTTCGCAAAGTTTAACCACTTCTTTTGCAAGCTCTTCGCCACCCTTTCCGCCTTCCGCCCAAACGGTTGAAAGAACAACGTTTACGCCAAGTTCTTTGCACTTTTCGATAACTAGTTCAATTTCCTTATCCGTATCGGTTGGGAAACGATTAACTGCAACTACTGAAGGAAGTTTATAAACGTCTTTTATATTATGAACGTGCCTTAAAAGATTTGGAAGTCCCCTTTCTAGAGCACCCAAATCTTCGTTATTAAGTTCGGTTTTAGCAAGACCACCGTGCATTTTTAGCGCTCTTATAGTTGCTACTATAACTACCGCGTCTGGCTTTAGACCTGCAAGACGGCACTTTATATCAAGGAATTTTTCTGCGCCAAGGTCTGCGCCAAAACCCGCTTCGGTAACTGCATAGTCGCCAAGTTTTAACGCTAGCTTTGTTGCCATAACAGAGTTACAGCCGTGCGCAATATTTGCAAAAGGTCCACCGTGAACGAATGCAGGCGTTCCTT
>JAZRMS010000261.1:0-1881 GCA_045647825.1 Christensenellaceae bacterium | reverse complement strand
AAGAATATCTTCAACGTCCCTAGCTTTTTTACAATTATCAAAGGTAATATCGTTGCCGTTTACAATAAGAACTTGAGAAGACTTAAAGTAAGTATCAGTAAAGTCTACGATATCAAGTCTTTCTTTGGTTACAGAAAGACCTGCAATAGCTACGTCACAATAAGTATAATTATCGTAACCATCGTTATCGACGCCTTCATCCATTGCAACGCCTGCAACTGAAGTTATAATAGCATCGAAATTCATATTTACTAAAACGAGCGTTTTGCCAAGCTTTTTAGCAAGTTGAACTGCAATTTCAATATCAATACCAAAATATTGAGTTCCTTTTTTATATTCAAACGGAGCAAATTCCGCATTTGTAGCTACGATAAGTGGGTTTTCAATCCCGTCGGCGCTACTAGGTAAAACGTATCCAGAAGTAACGGAATCCATATCTTGATATTTTTCAACGATTGCTTCTACGTCAATTTCAGCCAAAGCTTCGTTTATTTGATTTTTAAGCTCGAATTTTCCCTTTCCTATTGCTATAGCGTAGTTTTCATCCGTAAGCTTAATATCAACGATTTTAACTTTATCTTCTTGTTGTTTCTTGCAAGACGTTCCTACGACCAAACCCGAACAAATAGTTAACAAGCACAACAAAAAAACGATAACTTTTTTCATTGGTTTTCTCCTTAAAAAAAACCTTTACTAAAATAGTAAAGGTCTTTTCTTTAATCCTGAATAAGTATACAACCAAACTGTATATATGTCAAATATTTTTGCATAATTATTAAAAATATTTATATTTTATTCATTATACAATATGTTTTTGTATATTTATACAATATAATATGCAATTATTCAATAGAGTGCTTATACACTTCTGATTTTGGGAGTTTTCTCACTTTAGCAACCTGCTTTACGGCATCCATATTTGACATACCCTTTTTAACGTAAAACTCGATATGTTCTTTTACACTAAGTTCTAAATTGGGGTTTTCTTCGCCTTTGCCACCTTCTACGATTATTACGTATTCTCCCCTTGGAGTTTCTTCTGGATAACCGTCTTTAAGGTTAAATCTTATGGCTTTTTCGTGAAGCTTTGTTATTTCTTTGACAGCGCAAGCGTTTCTATCACCTAAAAAAGCGTGGAGAGTTTCAACGGTCTTTTTAACGTCGTGTGGGGCACAATAGAAAATAAGGGTTGAATTTAAATGCTTATAACCCGACAAAAGCTCTTCTACGTCCTTTTTCTTTTCTGGCAAAAAGCCGATAAAGCTAAATCTTGAAGCATCCATACCAGATAATAAAAGCGCTGGCACGAAGGCTGTTGCGCCTGGAATAACAGTATATTCTATATCGTTTTCAACGAGCATTTTACAAAGGATGTTACCGGGGTCTGAAATAACAGGTGTTCCCGCATCGGTGATGAGAGCAATATTCTTGCCTGCATTCAACTCTGCAAGGAGTTTTTCGCCTGCAACTTTTTCGTTGAATTTATGATAAGAAACGAGCGGCTTTTTAATTTCGTAATGGTTAAGAAGTTTAAGCGACGTTCTAGTATCTTCACACGCTATTATATCAACTTCTTTCAAAACTTCTAAAGCCCTAAAGCTCATATCTTTAAGATTACCAACTGGGGTAGATACTAAATATAACATAGTTAATTCCTTATAGTTTCTAATACGGTAAGCTGACGACAAACGCCCTTTACACCTTCAACTAAAAAAAGGTATGGCTTTGGGTCGTCGCCACTAGTTACAAACTGAAGCTTATACGGCTCGATTTTGTTTGCGCGCATAATGCTAAGCATATCAGTAAGCCTTTCTACACGTTGACACATAGCAAGTCTTCCACCGTGATTAAGCTTTTTTGCAGCATTTTCTATTATTTCTT
>JAZRMS010000260.1:0-4466 GCA_045647825.1 Christensenellaceae bacterium | reverse complement strand
GATAGACGCGCCAAACACTTCTGCATCAACCGTTGTTTGCGCCCTTGATAAAGAAAAGGCGACAAGCGTTTCTCGTGACCTTGCCAATAAACTTTGGGCAACAAGAAATGACTATAAGTTTTTGTGTGAGGCAGAACTACCCGACGAGTGTGTTAAGCGCGCTATCGAAGGAAAGGAAAACAGGATATTTATAACCGATAGTGGTGACAACACTACTGCGGGGGCAGAAGGTGAAAGCACGGAAATTCTTGAACTTTTCCTTAAAGAAAAATTTGATAAAAAGACTTGTATAGCAGGAATAACCGACTTTGAACTAGTTGATGGATTTTGGGATAAAAAGGATGGCGAAGAAGTTTATTTAGATAAATTCGGCGTTAATGCAACCATCAAAGTTCACGGCGAAATTCTTGGTTGGGCAAAAGAAATAATCGGCAGAAGTTTAACCTTTTCAATCGGCAATATAGACGTTATATTTACCGAAAAGCGAAGCGCGTTTATAGAAAAAGGGAACTTTGATAAAGCAAACGTGGACCTTTTGTCTTATAGAATAGTAATGGTTAAACTTGGATATTTGTTCACAGAACTAAAACCGTTTGCAGACAGAGAACTTTTCGCTCTATCTGACGGGGCAAGTTGCGTTGAACTGAAAAGATTAAACTTGAAAAACATAATTCGTCCTATGTATCCGTTGGATGAGTTTGAATTTAAAGCGTAAAAAATAAAAAGGAGTATCATTATGGCATACTATAACAAACAAGAAACAGAAAACAGAGTAAAAAAAGTCGTTAAACTTCTTAACGAAAAGGACGTTGACGTTGCAATAATTTATTTTGACGAACTCAACGTTGCAAACGGCTGGTATTTAACCGGTTGGTGCGGTCAGTTTGAAAAGGGCGCAGTTTTGGTTGGAAGAGATGGAACGACAATGCTTTTGGGCGGACCTGAAAGTGAACCTTTTGCAAAGCAAGATTCAGCAATAACCGACGTTAGATGCTTCCCTGTATTCATGGTTCCAGACGAAGAATATCCTTTGGCAACCATAATCAGTTTTGCAGACTTGTTTAGTGAACTTTCTGCAAAGTTCCCTGTTAAAAGAATAGGCTTGGTTGGTACTACCGATATGCCTTATGCCGTTCACGAAGACTTGGTAAAAGGCTTTGCTGGTTGCGATATCGTTGATATTACAGAAGATTATCTAAAGTTTAGATACGTTAAGAGCGATTGGGAAGTAGAACAAGCTAGAAAAGCAACCGTGCTTGCTTGCAAGGCTTATAAGGCAATGGCAGAAAAAGTTAAAGAAGGCGCAAAAGAATACGAAGTTGCTGCAGCAGGCGAAACGGTGTGCCGTGAAAATGGTGCAGATAGCTTTGCATATAGAACTATCGTAGGAAGTGGCGTTAGATCAAACGCAGTAGTTCCAACGGCAACTAATAAGGAATTAAAGAACGGCGAAATGGTTATGCTTGGTATTGCGCCAAGAATTAACGGTTATGCAGGTACTTTTGGTCATACCGTTCCGGTTAGTGGTGAATACACCCCAGAACAAAGAAAGTGTCTTATCGATATGATAGAAGTTATGAAGTTAACCAAGAGTATGCTTAAAATCGGCAACCGCGGTATAGAAATTGACGCAGTTGGTAGAGCGCTTTACGAAAAGGGCGGATATTTAAGATATCTCGTTTGTCCTTTTGCGCACACTATGGGATTAATGGAAGCAGAAGCGCCTTTCTTTGGCCCTAACGGTGACGTTCCACTAGAAAAGAACATGATAATCAACGTAGACGTAAGTTTCTTTGGTCACCCAACCTTAAACGGACTTAGAGTAGAAACTTGCTACGTTATAACTGAAAACGGTGCAGAACCACTTTGCCCTGAATTTGAAGAAGAATTATTTAATTACGTAAAATAAAGGAGAAAATTATGAAAAACGGTGCTTATGGCAGAAAAAACTGGGTATTTTGTGACGGCGACTTACCACCACACGGCGATAATCCCGACTTTTTGGGACACGAAGCGCTAATGATTACCAACGTTGGTAAAAAGGACGCGCATATTACCATCAAAGTAATTTTTGAAGATAAACCACCTTATGATAAAATTACTTTAGATCTTCCAGCAGAAAGAACAACTTGTTTAAGACTTGACTATCCTATCGGAAAGGAAAAATATCAAATTCCATTTGGTCAATACGCATTGCATATCATTTCAAACGTTCCGGTTTGCGCTTGCTTTGGAAGGCTTGACGTTCGCCAAGACAATATGGCTTATTACAGCCTTTCTGGATATAGCTTTGACTAATAAATACCTTGGGGGAAAGAAAACACTTGCTTTACTGCAAGTGTTTTTTCTTTGACGGCTAAAGAAGATTGAAAAAATTTTTTTATTGTGATATAATCTAATAAAGTTTTCATTTGGAGTAGTTATGCTTTTTAAGATTGTGAACGGCTCTGTTTCGTTTGGGGCAGACACCGTTTTAGAAAATATCGATTTTGAGATTAAGGATAGAGAAAAAATCGCCGTCGTTGGAAGAAACGGGTGCGGTAAATCTACCCTTTTAAAATGTATAGTCGGCGAAATCGATATGGAAGAGGGAACGGGAGAAGAAAGTTTTAGCGTAACCAAAGTGGGAAACCCCGTTATAGGCTACTTAAAGCAAATTTCTTTTGAAGATGAAACTAACACTCTTTTAGAAGAGATATTAAAGGTGTTTGAGCCTATTTTGCAAACGGAAAGCAGAATGAACGAACTTCTTAAAGAGATAGAATTAAACCCAGACGAAAAGAAAATAAAAGCATATTCTAACCTTTCGGAAAAGTTTGAATTTCTTGGCGGGTATACTTATAAAAAAGAATACTCCGTTATGATAAAAAAATTCGGGTTTAGCGAAGAAGATAAACTTAAACCCCTAAACGAGTTTTCTGGTGGGCAAAAGACAAAAATAGCCTTTATGAAACTACTTTTATCCCACCCAGATATTCTTATTTTAGACGAGCCGACAAACCACCTAGATATAGGCGCAGTAAAGTGGCTTGAAGGGTATATAAAGACGTATAAATCGGCAGTAATAATCGTTTCTCACGATAGAATGTTCGTTGATAGAACGGTAGATAAGGTATACGAAATAGAATACGGCGAAACAAAGTGCTATCACGGAAGTTATTCGGATTTTGAAAAACAAAAGCGCCAAAATTATCAAAAACAACTAAAAGACCACGAATATCAAAGGGAAGAAATTGCAAGGTTAATGCGCCTTGTCGAAAGGTTTAGATACAAGGCAACCAAAGCAAAAATGGTTCAGTCAAAACTAAAACAGATTGAACGAATGAAGATAATAGATAAGCCCGACAGATACGACCTAAAAACCTTTCACGCAAACTTTCAGCCTAGGGTAGAGAGCGTTAAAGGGGTGCTTTCGACAAACAATTTGACCATAGGGTATGACAAAGCGCTTGCCACTATTAATTTAGAGTTGTTTAAGGGGCAAAAACTAGGCGTAATAGGTGATAACGGCAAGGGTAAGTCAACCTTTCTAAAAACACTAGTTCGCGAGATTAAAGCCCTTTCAGGCACGTTTGAGTTTGGGATTAAAACGGAAATAGGATATTTTAATCAACAGATGGCGCAGTATTCTAATGGAAAGAGCGTGTTTGAAGATTTTCACGACGAGTTTCCACTACTTAACGAAACGGAAGTTAGAAGTGCGCTTGGTGCGTTTTTATTTAGTGGTGAAGACGTTTTTAAGTGCGTAGATGATCTATCTGGGGGAGAAAAGGTCCGCCTTGCACTATGTAAAATGTTCAAGCGCCGTCCAAACGTTTTGATAATGGACGAACCAACAAACCATATGGACATTGTTGGAAAAGAAACGCTAGAAAACATGCTGTCTGAATATCAAGGAACGCTCATTGTCGTTTCTCACGATAGATACTTTATTAATAAGGTTGCCGATAAACTTTTGGTGTTTGAAAATGGCGACGCTAAATTCTATCCTTATGGATTTAGCGAATACGAATTGATTGAAAAGGAAAACGCAGAAAAACAAGCAACTATTGAGATTGAGCAAAAAACTTCTACAAGTCAAGCGGGCGCAAAAAAGAGTTTTTCCACACCCTTAAAGGACAAGTCTAAAAAAGAAAGGCGCGTTAAAAAACTGGAAGAGTTGATTAGTCAAAGCGAAGAAAAGATTTGCGCGCTAAATCAACAATTAGAAGACCCAAAAGTGTATTCCGATTACGTTAAGGTTAACGAGATACAAGGAAATCTTGCTAACTTGCAAAACGAGCTTGATGCTTATTCGGAAGAGTGGTTTATTTTAACTGAAGAATTAGAGGGTAATTAGAGAAAACGGCAGACTTAAATCTGCCGTTTTAATTTTTAAAAAACTATTGAATAATTCCTGTTGCTATGGTAAAATTTAAACAGAAAAGGAATTTTTGCATAGAATATAAGGGAGGAAAATTATGAAA
>JAZRMS010000259.1:0-3792 GCA_045647825.1 Christensenellaceae bacterium | reverse complement strand
GGGGTTAAATACACCGTTGTTAATGCAGAAGAAGACAAAGATTTAACCATAAAACTTGGTGTGAAGAAAGCGCCAACCTTGCTAGTTCCAAACGGCAATGGATACGACGCGTTTGATAACGCAAGCGAAATCAGAAAATATATAGAGAGTATAGACTAATGTATGACGTTATTGTTATAGGCGCAGGCGCGGCAGGGATGACCTCCGCGCTCTACGCTTTAAGAAACGGAAAAACCGTTCTTGTTTTAGAAAGCGAAAGCCTTGGCGGACAAATTGCAATGTCACCAAGACTAGAAAACTATCCATCAATCAAACTTATTAGTGGTGAACAATTTGCAGACAACCTTTTTGAGCAAATTACTGCACTCGGCGCAGAACTTGAAATAGACAAGGTTATCGGTATTGAAAAATTAGAAGATAAAACTTTTAAGGTTAAAACCGAATATAACGAATTTGAAGGAAAGAGCGTTGTTATTGCAGCGGGCGTAAAGCACAAACACCTTCGCACAAAGTCTAATAGAGACGACTTGGTGGGAAAAGGCGTTTATTACTGCGCTATTTGCGACGGACCTTTCTATAAAGACCAAGAAGTTGCTATTATAGGTGACGCTAACACCGCACTTCAATATAGCTTATTGCTTGCTAGTTATTGCAAAAAAGTATACTTGTATACTTTGTTCGACCATTTCTTTGGGGACAAGAGTTTGCAAAAAGCAGTTCTTGCTAAAGATAATATTGAATGGCGCCCAGAAACAAGCGTAACCGATTTTATAGGCGACGATAAGCTTACTGCTATTGAATATAAAGATAAGGACGGAAACGTGTTAACTCACGAAATTCCAGCCGTATTCGTTGCAATCGGTCAAGTGCCAGACAACAAGGCGTTTAGCAATCTTGTCGATATAGACCAAATGGGCTATATTATTGCAGACGAAACTTGCAAGACCAAAACGGAAGGCTTGTTCGTTGCAGGCGATTGCCGTACAAAAGCCGTAAGACAGGTTTCTACCGCGGTTGGTGATGGTGCAGTTGCAGCAACAAACGCATCAATTTATCTAGAAAGTTTAGATGCGTAAAGTAAATATACTATTGAATATTTATACAAAAGAAAATCCCCGTAGCGCAGGCTACGGGGATTAATTTTATTAAATTTATACAGGTGAGAATATTCCGAGTAAAATTATTCCCACAAAGGTTAGTGCTATCGTCAAATAGTGTTTAATTGAAAGTTTTTCTTTTAGGAAAATTCTGCTCCATAATAGCGATACTACGCAGTAAGATGAAATGATAGGCATTCCTATTTCATAATCTGCAAACATAACTGCCATGTAGAAAATTTGACCAAGCGTTTCGCACGCACCACCAAGATAAACGGCTCTGCCTCTTTTTGCAAAGAGCATATCTTTTTTAACAAACTTAATCCAAACAAAGCTAAATATTGCAAGAAGGAAGAAAGTTAGTTCAAAAGATGAGTTTGCAGCATAATCGCTTGCGGCATCGCCTAAAATGTGGAAATAAACTTCGTCACCAACCGTTCCGAGTGCGTCTATAATAAGATAAGCAACAGGAAGAGCAAGAGCTAAAAAGCTTTTTGTATACTTGCGGTTAGATTCCTTTCTGCGAAGTTCTTTTAGTTCCAAGTTTTCTTTGCTGTCTACTATTCCTATTCCAACAATACCTAAAGTGATTGCAACAACACCGATTATGGTGAACGCGTTAAATTCAATAGGATCTGCACCGATAAGTGGGAAGATTAGTGCGCAGAGAAGAAGTGCTAAAGAGCCAGAGCAGTTGCAAATAGGTGATGAAATAGAAAGTTCGATATATCTAAGTCCAATATATCCAAGCACCATTGCGAATATGTAGAGAGCAGCAACTGGTAGATAATAGATAAAGTCCATTAACTTAAAGTCGGTGTAGAAAAGGCTTGCAACGAATTTTGGAACAGCGTCTGGGCCACCGTTAGCGTCGATTATAGCGCCACCGATTAAGGTTAAAACAAAGTGAATGCCCATAATCAAGCCTACTGCAAAAGTAACTTTCCAATGGCTGTTAGGGTCTTTTTCATCAGTACCCTTCTTTGAGAAGAAATCAGATCCACTCCAAGCAAGAAGAGCAACAAGTGCAAAAATAAAATACATAAAAATAAATCTCCTTTTGTAAAATAATTATTAAGTTTTTAGGTTAATTATTATTCCACGGTGGGAAGATATGGCTAGAAACGATTTTTGCAGTTCTTGAACTTCTATAAAACATATTATCCCTCCAAAGATTTATTAAAAATATTGTATCATAAATTTGTTGATAAATCAATAACTATAAATAAAAAAACCGACGCTATGTCGGTTTTTTATTTTTTAAGATAAATTATTTATTTTCTGGAATTTCAAACTGAGGGGTATAAACTTGTTTAAAGTCTTCCCAAACGATTTCTCTAACTTCCACGTCCGTTATGCGAAGTTTGGTGCAGTATGCAGAAAAACCAACGTGTCCACCAGAAATGGGGTTAGGGTCTATTAGTTCGGTAACAAGTTCGCCATCAACCACCATAAAGCAATGTCCGTTAATAGAGCCACAAATCATTCTAACTTCTGACCCTGGTGTGTATTTGTAAAGGGAAGTGGTTGCGTAAAGACCGTTTCCACGGTGTCTTTCAATACCTGCTTTGTCTTCCCACCATCCGTTAAGTCCACAAACGTATCCCGATTCTAGATAGTCGGTAACGTCATCCCAACGAGCCGCCCAAACGGCGTTTAGGTCACGCGTGGCAGGGAGAACGGCAGAAACGGTAAAGCAAAGCATAACGTCCTTTTCATAGAATTCTTTGGTGAAAAGTATGCCACCTTTGTTGCCCGGCTCAAAACCTATAATTGCGCCGTCTTCGTAATACCAGTTGCCAGACTTAACGTCAAAATAATCTTTCCAGTTTTCATCTGGCTTATAAGAAAAGATAACGGGTGATTTGTCGAATAAAACTTTCTTTTTTGCTAAACGGATTTCTTTCATTTTTAATACCTCAACCGAGTTTTGCTATTCTAAATTATATAACTAGAAAAAGGGATAGTCAATGTCAAATAGAGTAAAAGAGCAGTAAAATATGCTAATCTTTTATTAATAGCCCCTTAAGGAAACTTTTTTAACTAGTGGTGTTAAAATTTCAACGAATTTTTTTGCTTGCTCTTCGCCAATTTCGTTCAAGTCAGAGCAAATGCACGTTTCGCTTGCGCGGAATTTTTGCAAAAAGTATTTGTCTGCACCCTTTATCCATGCACCGATTTTGTTAATGTTTTCTTCGGTGTGATATTCTTTTATAATGGTAGTTCTAAATTCGTATTTTGCCTTTCCACTCAAAAAGTATTCCACGCTCTTTTCAACTTTTTTAGTGTCGAATTTGTCAAAACCTATAATCTTTGCATAGCTTTCTTTGTCGTTTTTAATATCCATTGCAAAGTAGTCAACAAGCCCGTTTTCGTTAAAGGTCATAATGCTTTCTGGGGAAGTGCCGTTTGTATCAAGCTTGATTTTTAAGCCTATTTTCTTAACTTTTTCTAAAAATAAAGGCAAATCTTTTTGTAAGGTTGGCTCTCCACCAGAAACGCAAAGCCCATCTATAATCCCTTTTCTTTTTTGTAAATAAGAAAGGATTTCTTCTTCTGGAATACTAGGAAGTGTTTGACCATTTAAAACCAACGCAGAGTTATGGCAAAAACCACACTTAAAGTTGCACCCACCTGTAAAAATGGTGCTTGCAACAAGCCCGTCAAAATCAACAAGCGACATCTTTTCAAGTCC
>JAZRMS010000258.1:0-2005 GCA_045647825.1 Christensenellaceae bacterium | reverse complement strand
CAATAACTATCCAACCAGGTACACCAAATACCATTTCAAACAAATTGCTAAGCCCATTATAAACAGAAGTTGAATATGGAATTAGAAATATAAAAATTACTATCGCCGAAAGTAATTTTAAGCCTTTACTACCATATCTCTTTTCAAAAAATTCTGGCATTGTCTTTGCATCAAGGCGAGTAGACATGTTTTTAGTGCGTTTTGCAAGAACTTTCCATGCAAATAGTGCCCCGATTATAGCATTACCAATACCAATCCAAACTGCAGCAAGTTGATATTTAAAACCAAATGCGCCTGCATAACCAATAAAAATAACTGCAGAAAAATAAGTTGTTCCGTACGCAAAAGCACTCATCCAACCATTAAGCCCTTTCTTTCCTGCAAATAAAAAATCATTAACTGTTTTTGATCTGTTTTTAGTATAAAGCGTTATTGCAATCATGCTCAAAACGTATAGCCCAATAATAACGTAATTTAAAACCATTTCAATCTCCCAAATTAATTAAAAAAACCGCCGAGTTAAACGCGGCGGCATACACCAAAAAATTACTCGTAAAAACCGCGTATAAAGTTTAACTCATACGGTAGTAATAAAAGTAATATTCAAAACGGAATACATTTTGGTTGTTTTTCATATTTCACCTATTATATTATAAATTATATAACTAATATAAGATAATGTCAAGAATTTATTGATAAAAATACAATAAAGGCAGATAAAATCTGCCTTTATTTGCCGTTTTTTTAAGTTTTTATAAGGTTACGCCCGTTTTGTAGAAGGCGAGCTCTCTTATATCTTCGCTCTTGCACAAATATTCGCCGTTAACAGTCTTTATCAACAAATCAAACAACCCTTCATCATCCATTCCAAATGCATTAAAGTCAATCCAGTTGTTTTTAAATGATGCCAAATTATCGTTTGTTGAAATCTTCATCGTAGGAACGAACGTTGAGAATGGTGTTCCTCTTCCCGTAGTGAATAGAACGATTTGGCAACCAGCAGCCGCAAGAGCAGTTGCAGCGATAAGGTCGTTACCAGGTGCATTTAGAACGCTAACACCCTTCTTTTTAACCATTTCGCCATAACCTAAAACGTCAACGATTTTAGTAGTTCCTGCCTTTTCAACACAGCCGAGCGATTTTTCTTCAAGCGTTGTAATACCACCCTTTTTATTGCCTGGGCTTGGATTTTCATAAACTGGGAACCCATTGTCGATATAGTAGTTTTTGAAGTCTTCTATCATCTTTTTGTAATTCTCAAAAACTTCTTCACTTTCGCACTTGTTCATTAAAAGTTGTTCTGCGCCAAACATTTCTGGAACTTCGGTTAAAACAGCACTGCCACCAAGAGAAACCAACTTGTCAGTTACTTTACCAACTAGTGGATTTGCAGTTAATCCAGAATATCCGTCACTACCACCACATTTTAGTCCTATGCAAAGTTTTTCTAGTGGAACTTCTTCTCTTTTCAAATCGGCACATTCGTCAATAAATTGCTTGAGAATTTCAAGACCATATTCAACGTCGTCTTCAACTTCTTGGCAGTTATAGAACTTGATGTTTCTATCAAACTTTTCAAGATAATTTTTAATAGGTTCTAGACCGTTATTTTCACAACCAAGGCCAACTATTAATACTGCACTTGCATTAGGGTTTAATGCAACAGAACACAATAAATTCTTAATATTTTCGTTATCTTGACCTAATTGACTGCAACCAAATTGATGAGTTAGTGCATAAATTCCATCAATAGAGCCACGCATATATTTTCTTGCTTCTTTTTCAAGACGCATACAAACGTTATTAACACAGCCAACGGTAGGTATAATGAAAATTTCATTTCTTATCCCTACGCCACCATAACTACGCTTAAACCCTTTAAAAGTACCGCTACTTTTCTTTTCAATTTCGTTTGCGTTATACTTATATTCGTATACTGGCGTTTCGTCAAGGTGTGATTTCACGTTATGAGTATGCACCCACTCGCCTTTCTTTATATCCGTAG
>JAZRMS010000257.1:0-3911 GCA_045647825.1 Christensenellaceae bacterium | reverse complement strand
AAGAAGGATATTCCAACATGGCGTTTAACCAATCAAGGGCAAAAGCGAAGAAAATCGAAGTCTAGTTTTAAGTCAAATATACTTCGCAACACGTTGTTAAACATCAAAACCACCATTAGTTACGTACAGACGTACGCGCCTATCGGTGGTTTTTCGTTTGCCTAGTTTTGCTTGTATCTTTGACTTAAAACCACAATTAAAACCAACAAGGTCAATTTCGCTCCTTTTGAGCAGTCGAGCCTAGCCACGCTTGTATCTAACCCCTTAAAATAAAAAATAATAAACTAAATTAAAAACCACCGAGCATGGTGGTTTTTTGTGTTATAAGTATTGCTTTACTACTATATAATAAAAAATTTCGTATAATTGCTTGTAAGTAATTGCATTGAAAGGCGGAATTTGTTATAATAAAAGCGTAAATTCTATTAAAGAAGGTAAAAACAATGAAAAAACTTTACACAGGTAAAACTAAAGACGTTTATCAATTAGAAAACGGCAACGTTCTTCTTAAATTTAAAGATGATTGCACCGGAAAAGACGGCGTGTTTGATCCAGGTGAAAATACCGTTGGTCTTACTATCGAAGGAATAGGCAAGGCAAACCTTCAAACTTCAGTATATTACTTTGAAATGCTCAAAAAAGCAGGAATTAAAACTCACTACGTTTCTGCTGATATTGAAAACGCTACAATGGAAGTTCTTCCTGCAGAGTGCTTTGGTAAAGCTCAAGGCGGTCTTGGTCTAGAAGTTATTTGCCGTTTAGTTGCAACGGGCAGTTTTATCCGCAGATATGGCGAATATATTAAAAACGGCACCCGTTTAGAAGGTGGCTACGTTGAATGTACTTTCAAAAACGACGAAAAGGGCGATCCACTAGTTACTGGCGAAGGTTTGGCAGCACTCAAGGTTATGACACCTGCTATGTTTGAAAGCATGAAAGAACAAACCTTAAAAATCACCAAGATTATTGCAGACGACCTTAAAGAAATAGGTTTAGATCTTTGGGATATCAAGTTTGAATTCGGCTACAACAACGGCGAAGTTATCTTGATTGACGAAATCGCTTCTGGCAACATGAGAGTATACAAGGGCAATGAAATCGTTGAACCTGTTGAACTCACCAAACTCATCAACAACAGATAATTAATTTTTTACAAAAGAAAAAGGCAACCAATCGGTTGCCTTTTATTTTTAGTTTTTTTAGCCTTTTAACGCCTTATCTAAAAGTGGTATAATCTCTTCAATGGGCAGTCCTATAATATTATTTAAACTTCCCTTATAGCTTTTTACAAGGGGATAAGGGTCTTGTATTCCGTATGCGCCAGCCTTGTCTAACGGAAGCCCACTTTCCACGTATTTGCTTATTAGGTCGGGGGAAAGGTCGTTAAAAGTCACTTGACTTTTAGAGTGCCCCACAACGCTTTCTTTATAAGAAACTATTGCGTAGCCCGTAACGACAACGTGTGTGGCGTTAGAAAGGGTTTTAAGCATTTTAAGGGCATCTTCTTTTGAGCTTGGCTTTCCTAAAATGGTGTCGTTAAAATAAACGACCGTATCTGCCCCCAAAACCACGCAATCAGTTTTATCGACAAGATTGTCGAACGTGGCAGTTGCCTTGCCTAACGCGTTATTTATCGCCGTTTGAACGGGGGATAGGGCAATATCGCTTTCTATAAAGGAAGAGTCTAGCACTTCAAAAGAGTAGCCGTTTTTTTGTAGAATTTCTTTTCGCCTTGGCGACTTGCTTGCTAAAATTAATTTCATATGCGTATTATACCAAAAGGTAAAATAAAAATCAAGTCCGAGAAAATTTTTCTCGGACTTGAATGTTTTATATTGATTAAATTTTATCGTTTAAGTAATTAACGGTAACGCCGTCGAAAGCTTTAAGACCTTTAACAGCATATTGGTCGCCACCAAAAATTTGGTCGAAAGGAATTACTTCCATGTGATGAGCAGTACATAGAGAGTGGTCGTAATCAGCAGCAATACCACCGTAAGAATAACCTGCTTCTACACGAGCAGCACGGCTACCTGTAGCACGGCAGTAGTGATAGTCTGCCCATTCGCCGTAGGTAACGGTTACGTTATTGCAAGTGATGTTGTATTTGCTGGTGTCTGGATAATTAGCACCATCAATTGTGGTTGTTTCTTCCAAACGGCCGATAAGCATACCACACATACGGTAGTTGTAGTAATCGTATGAAGCTGTGCAGTCATTGTAAGCATCAATACGACAAGCGATATTAACGTTTTCAAAGTTATAGGTTGCACCTGGTTCTGCTTGACCAACAACGCCACCGATAGAGCTGTCGAAAGAACCCCATAAACCAGCAAGAACGCAATCTTCAGTAATCGTTATGTCTTTGAAGGTGTAGTTTCCTGCGCCAGACCAACCGATTATACCGCCGTTACCATTATTATAAGTTGCAGAAATGCTATCCTTAATGGTGATGTTTTCAAACACGCAAGTTCCTGATGCACTACCTGCAACAAAAGAGGTGTCGCCACCTTCAATATAGCTTTCACCACCGGTGAGGGTTAAGTTTTTGATGGTAGCATTGTTAACGTTACCAAACAATCCGTAAGAACCGTAAACGCCCCATTGATAGCCAAGATCCCAACCGTTTTGGTAAATGTTTGAAATGGTTTTGCCGTTACCGTCAAAAACACCTTCAAACGTTCCGTTTTTAGATTTGTCACCTATCGGTCTAAACGTCAAAGGGTCACCGTCAGCAGCAGGGGTGGTATCTTCACAATAAAGATTTATATCTGCGCCCAAAGTAAAGGTTACGCCAGCAAAAGTAGTATCGCCAGAAACAAGTTCTGAAAGTCCTAAAAGTTGTTCTGCGCTAGTGATTATGTATTCGGTTTGTGGGTTTGCTGGGTCATACCAAGAGGTGTCAGCCGTTCCGTCCCAACTATCTTCTGCGAGTGGAATTTCCATTTGACCAGGCAATTGTGCGCCCAAGTCATAGATAAATCCGTCGCCATCAGTTTCATAAGTAGCTTGAGTAGCACGGAGAGAAACGGCAAAGTCTATTGACAATCCGCCAGCAACGTTAAAGTCGTTGTCGTTTTCAGTAGGTTCCCAGAAAAGACCAACTTCATAAGTGATAGATTCGCCAGGGAGTAGGTATGCTTCTAAAGCAAAACCGTCCTTAAATGAACACATGTTTTGTGGATCGTATTCTGGAACTGCAGCATCAATTTGAAGAGCTTCTAATCTAGCGTCTGCCATAACGTCGTCAGTACCGGTTACTTTGTTACGGGTAAGAGCGTAAATGGTGAGTGCGTCTGCAAGAGTCTTTCCGTCTGGGGTTTGGGTTGCATTTGCTTGGATAATAGCGAGCTCATACTTAAGAGCAAGCATACCATTGTTAGCAACTTCAAAACGACCACTGGTGAAAGCACCTGGTTCCCAAAGAATTGGGTCGCCGTTGATATCCATAAAGATAGCGGTGTTTTCGTTAACTTCTTGTTCTTGACCATTCCAAGAGTTGGTGTAGGTTAAACCAACGTCTAGGTTGCCAGACTCAATTTTGTTAATTCCGCTAGCAGAAGCATCGGTAAACCAAGCAAAGGTGTTGCCGATAAGAATGCTAAAGCTGATAATTACAGCAATTATGCTGGTTATCAAAGTTCTTTTTGCGTTCAAAATTTTCATAATCTTTTCTCCTGTTTAATTTTATAGTTTATTGAAAATTCTTTTTTTGTTTAGTTATTGTGTTTTTAACGATTTCCTTGAAAGGTTAATTGTTGACTATAATTTCAACGCCACCAATTGCATTGACATTTTTTGTATTGTTTGGTGCGTTAAAGAACAGGTCACGAACTGCTTGGCTACCGAAGGTTATACTTTCAAGCGCCGTGCAACCATTTAAAATCTGACTATCGCTACCATTTACATAA
>JAZRMS010000256.1:0-2209 GCA_045647825.1 Christensenellaceae bacterium | reverse complement strand
TCATAAGTAGTTGCGTTTGCCGTTGGGTCTAACACTTTTGAAAGAGTTATAAAGTTGCTATCAAAGTCTGCTAAATCTTTTACGGTTAAGTTCGCAGAAGTTCTTTCGCTTGCACCCGTATATCCCTTTTTAGCATTGATTGCAGAGCAAATAAGATCATAAGTAGTTGCGTTTGCCGTTGGGTCTAACACTTTTGAAAGAGTTATATAGTTGCTATCAAAGTCTGACAAATGATTAATGGTTAAATTTGCAGAAGTTATTTCGTCTGCCCCGGTATATCCCTTTTTAGCGTTGATTGCAGAACATATCAAGCTATAAGTCGTTGCGTTTGCCGTTGGATCTAACACTTTTGAAAGAGTTATATAGTTGGTATCAAACTTTGAAATATCACCTATAGTAATGGTGTCGTTGTCTAAATTAACCCAACCTTGAACGCCCTTATTTTTAGCGTTTATAGAATCAACTATCAAGGAAATAGTTTCCGCGTTAGAACCCGTGGTTATATCTAAAACGTCTTTTACTAAAACCGAATTAATATTGATGTTTTTCAAATGTCCAACGTTAAGCGTTTCATACGTTACGCCGTTGCCAGCAGATGCGCACAATATATCATAAAGTTTTTGATTGTCCGCCGTCTTTACCAAAACGTCTTTAAGTAAAATAGAGTTGGTGTTTATGTTTCCAAGGTGACCTATGTTAAGCGTTTCATAAGTTACCCCTTTTCCTACGGCAGAGCATAAAATATCAAATATTTTTTCGTTGTCCGTTGTCTTTTTCAAAACGTCTTTAAGCAAAATTGCGTTAGTATTCACGTTGCCAAGGTGACCTATGTTAAGCGTTTCATAGGTTACCCCGTTTCCTACGGCAGAGCACAAAATGTCAAACATTTTTTCGTTGTCGGTTGTCTTTGGCAAAACGTCCTTAAGCAAAATGCTATCGGTGTTAATGTTGCTTAAATGCCCTATATTAAGCGTTTCGTGCGTTACGCCCTTCCCTACGGCAGAGCATAAAATATCATAAATCTTTTGGTTAGAACTTGTTTTTGGCAAAACGTCATTGAGCAAAATTTCATTAGGGTTTATTTCGCCAACGGTGCTAACCGTTTTATCACCTAAAATCTTGCCGATTAAATTATCTTGACCTAAATTTGCGCCCGTCATTTCAAGAAGTTGTGTGATTTTTATTCTGCCAACTGAATCCCCTATAACGTTAACTGCTTCTAAAACGGGAATTTCCATTAAATTTGCAAAGACTAGCGTTGCGCCTTCTGGGGCTATTCTATTGCCTTGGTCGTCAAACGCGCGTTCGTATCTTGCGTTAGAATTTGAAAGGCTATATCCAGTAAAATCGCCGTTCGCATCGTAATAATATAGTTTTGGATTAGATAAGAAATTTTCCCCGTCCTTTTGAATATTTCCACTTGCATCAACTTTTGGCATTTCCTTTTCGCCAACTTCTTCCCACTCACTAAAAGCAGAAAGTTCACCAAACTTACCCAACAAACTTCCTGCGCCTACTGAATTAATAGATGCAGTAACTTTAATACAGCCTTCTATTTCCGTAGCAAAATCTGCATTGAACTTTATTTGTTTTAATTTTTCGGTGTCTATTTCAACGTATTCAGAAATACCCAAATCATTAACCAAAGAATCAACAAGGTTAACAATTACAGGAAAATCGCTAACACCATATTTATCTATATTACTAATAGTACTAAAAAGCGTTTTTTTCGCTATTTCTTCGCTAACTAATTGGTTTTGAGTTCCACCCGTATAAGTACTGATAGGAAGAACAAATCCACCTACTAGCACACCGCCCAAAACAAATGTTGGAATAGTAATAACGCCAACGATCCAAATAAGTAAATTCTTAAAAAACCTTCCCCTATACGAACGAAGTGCCCTTTTTATTTTTCTCTCTCTTCTTTTAGCCTTTTTTTCGGCTTTTTTTGCTTTCTTTTCTTCTTCCGTTAAACGCACTTTAGCCATCAAACTTCTCCTTTAAGCGTCATATCGTTTATTATACCACTTTAACCACCAAGTGTCAATTAATAGTGTATACATAAAAATAACCGAGTTTATCAAACGCGGTTATTTCCTTAAAACTACTTATTAATTTTATAAAAGTCTTTTTCTGCTTTCTTTACTAAAAATTCCTTTTGATTTTTGAAGTCGGATCGTAGCCATGTCGTTCTGTGAGCCAAGGAGTT